>JBEPYX010000006.1:0-18107 GCA_041641155.1 Thermoflexus sp. | reverse complement strand
TTCACCGCTTATATCGGTCACCCAGCCATACAGCGTTGCCCCCAGGCGTATGGGCGGCAACCACCCCCTATGCCCGCCGGTTCCGCTCCTGCCCACAGGCCGTGCCCAGGTTGCTGACTCCCGGTGCGAACTCGATTGGAAAGTTTTCTTATATTGTAATGGTAACCCTCCGCGTCCCTGCGGTTCAGACCCGGCCCTGGGGCCGGCCGACGCAGTGCCCTCCGGGCGGCTCCGCCGATCTTCACCGGCCCGGCCCGTGCCTCAACCCCCTCCAGGATCCCCAGGTCCGGCACCTCGTCGTGCACCGCGGCCGGTGGGCCCGGTGCCGCCGGACCTGCCGGCACTACTGGGTCGAAGCCCACGCGCCATCGAAAGGCGGCCCGGATCGGCCAACGCACGGCCTTCCGGGAGGTCCGGGCCGTCTCGGAGGGGCTCCAGCGTCGCCTGCAGACGTCCGGATGCTCCCTCCCGGTCCTGGGGCTGGACGGGACCGGGATCTCCCTCCGGGGCCGTGGCCCTGGGGAGCGGTCAGCCCATCGGTCGGGCCCAGATCGCCGAGGGGGACGGGGAGGCTCTGGTCGCCGGGCTCAAGCCCCGGGTCCCGGCGGATGGCGTCGAGGTCATCGTCCCCGATGCGCCTCCCACCGATGGGGTGGTTTCCGAGGTGCTGGGTCGCCAGCCCGGGCACGGCCGGTTTCCCCTCAAGCGACGGGTTGGCCGGCTGATCCCAGCCTTGGCCGCGGAGCTTGGGGACAGCGTCCAACCCCTCCTGGCCCAGGTGAAGCAGATCATGGCAGAACTACCCGAGGATGGCGGCCAGACGTTGTTCAACCTGGCTTTGGGCATGGAGGCCCGATTCGACAGTCCGCTCGATCGGCTCAAGCGGTTTCTCTGGCGGTTATCCGAGCAATGCCACCGAGCAGGCCATCGGTTAGCTGAAGATGCGTGCCCGGACCGTTCGGGGCTTCCAGACCTTTGCCGGGGTCGAGTCGGCCCTCCGGCGGACCGGCGCACGAGTCGCCTGATGGCGCGGCCCCGGAAAGCGAACGAGCCGCGGCTCGGCTTCAAAATCTCCTTCACCGCTTCTGGGACAGAGCCGTCAGGCCGACCCCCTTGACAATTCCCCTTCCGCCTCCTACAATAAGTCAAAATTGAATAACTCTTCACATTTGCGCATCCGCGGTCAGAAGGGTCCAGATGGGGTCCACACAGTCGGTTCCGCCCCGGGTGGAGACGCCGGCCGGGCTTGTCTCGCCTCCTTTGCTGGAGGTGGAAGGGTTGACGAAGCGGTTCCAAGGGGTGGTGGCGTTGCGGGATTACCGGCTGACCCTGCGGGAAGGCGAGATCCTGGGGGTGATCGGGCCCAACGGCGCCGGCAAGACCACGCTGATCAACCTGCTAAGCGGTTTCCTCCGGCCGGACAGCGGGTGTATCCGATTCCGGGGGTTGGATGTCACCCGTCTCCCTGCCCATCGCATCCCCGCCCTGGGGATTGCCCGCACCTTCCAGAACATCCGTCTGTTCCCCTCCCTCACCGCCCTGGAAAACGTGATGGTGGCGCTAACGCTCCACCATCCGCCGGATGTTCTCTCGACGCTGTTCAGCTTCGGGCCGGGGGGCCGGCGGATGCGCGCCCTGCGGGAGCGTGCGCTGGACCTCTTGGAGCGGATGGGGATCGCCTATCTGGCCCACCGCCCGGCTGGCGCCCTCTCGTATGGGGATCAACGGCGGGTGGAGATCGCCCGGGCCCTCGCCTTAGATCCCTCTCTGCTCCTGCTGGATGAGCCTACCGCCGGGCTTCACCCCGAGGAGAGCGAGGCACTGATCGAACAGCTGAGCCGACTGCACCAGGAACGCCGCATGGCGATCCTGATGGTTGCTCACGATATGCCGGTGGTGATGCGCTTCTGCCCTCGCCTGCACGTCCTGAGCTCCGGCGCCCTGCTCGCTGAGGGGACCCCCGAGGAGATCCGTAACAACCCGCTGGTCCTGGAGGCCTTCCTTGGGCGATCCGGCCGTCCTGGAGCTGCGTAACCTGGAGGCGGCTTATGGGGCGATCCGCGCCCTCCACGGTCTCTCCCTCACGGTGCGGACCGGGGAGGTGGTCGCCCTGTTGGGGCCGAATGGGGCGGGCAAGACGACGACGCTCCGGGTGATCTCGGGGTTGCTGCGCCCGGTGCGGGGGCAGGTGCTCTACCGCGGCCAGGAGATCACCGGGCGACACCCGGCGTACATCGCCCGCATGGGCATCATCCAGTGCCCGGAGGGTCGTCAGGTGTTCAAGAACCTCACGGTGCGGGAGAACCTGACCCTGGGCGGCTATCGGCTGCGCGATCCGGCCCGAGAGCGCCGCAACATGGAGCGGGTGCTCGCCCTCTTCCCGATGTTGAAGGAGCGCCTCCATCAGCCGGCCGGCTTGCTCTCGGGCGGGCAGCAGCAGATGCTGGCCATCGCCCGCGCTCTCATGGCCGACCCCGAGGTTCTGCTGCTGGATGAGCCCTCCCTGGGGCTGGCCCCCCGGGTGGTGGATGAGGTCTTCGAAGCTCTGGCTCAGTTGAAAGCGAACGGGCTGACGATGCTGATCGTGGAGCAAAACGCCGAGAAAGCTCTGGGCCTGGCGGACCGTGCCTATGTGCTGGAGGCCGGGCGGCTGGTCCTCGCTGAGGATGCGGCCCGCCTACGGGAGAACCCTGACCTGATCCGGATCTACTTAGGCCGTTAAGCATCCCTTGGCGCGAGGGAGCAGCGGGATGCAGGCGATCGGTTCGCCCGAGTTTTGGATCCAGCAGCTCATCAACGCTCTGGGCCTGGGCAGCCAATACGCCCTGATGGCCGTCGGTCTGGCTATGGTCTTCGCCGTGATGCGGCTGATCAACTTCGCCCACGGCACGGTGATGATGGCCAGCGCTTACATCGGCCTCCTCCTGTTGCAACGCGGCGTTCCCTTCCCGGCGGTGGCCCTCGGGGCGATCGCCGGCGCGGCGGCCCTGGGTGTGCTCCTCGAGCGGATCGCGTATCGGCCGGTGCGGGGCGCCCCGGACGTCGCCCTGCTGCTGAACTCCTTCGCGGCGGCCGTCCTGCTGGAGAACCTGGCCGTTCTCTTGTTCTCCCCCCGCTCTCGCCCCTTTCCCATGCCCGCGCTGCTCACCCGTGTGCTCCACCCGGGCGGGAACCTCTTCCTGCCATCCATTCACCTGTGGGCATTCGCTGGGGCCCTGCTCGCGCTGGGCGGCTTGGCCTTCTTCGTGACCCGCACCCGCCTGGGCTTGGCGATGCGGGCAGCGGCGGAGAACCCCGTCGCGGCGCAGCTCCTGGGCATCGAGATCGGGAAGGTCACCCTCCTGGCCTTCGCCATCGGCTCCGCGATGGCCGGGCTGGCCGTCCTGTTCTGGACAGCCCACGTGGGGACGATCAATCCGTCCATGGGCTTCGAGCCGGTTCTGAAGGCCTTCGTCGCCTGCGTGATCGGTGGGTTCGGGACGATCCAAGGCGCCGTCCTGGGCGGGTATCTTCTGGGGGCCTTGGAGATCCTGCTCCAAGGCTTCCTGCCTTCCGGGATCGTGGGCTATCGGGATGCGCTGGTGTATGGGATCCTGATCCTGCTCCTCCTGGTGCGCCCGGGCGGCGTCTTGGGCTATCTGGAAGCGGAGCGGGTCTGAGATGCAGTTGGTTTCCCCAACTCGGTGGGGATGGATCTGGACGCTACGCGCTCTCCTCGTGCTCGCCCTTGCCAGCGCATACCTGGCGGTGGAGCGCGAGGGCAACGCTTACCTTAAGCGCTTAGCGATCTTATTCCTGATCAACCTGATGTTGGTCACCAGCCTGAATCTCTTCACCGGGTTCACGGGTGTCTTCTCCCTCGGCCACGTCGGCTTCATGGCCCTGGGGGCCTATGTCTCCGCGATCCTGACGCTCCCGGTGGCGCAGAAGGCGGTGAACCTGCCAGACCTGCCGGCGCCGCTCGCCTCGCTGGCTCTGCCCTTCCTCCCTGCCCTCCTCCTGGGAGGCTCGGCCGCAGCGATCGTCTCCCTCCTGATCGGGGTCCCAACCCTGCGGTTGAGCGGACACTTCGTCGCCGTGGCCACGCTGGGCTTTCTGATCATCACCCATGTGGTGCTGATCAACGCCGAGGCCTTCACCCGGGGGACGCGGACCTTCTCCGGCGTTCCCCCTTACACGACGCTGGGCTGGGCGGCCCTCTGGGCCGCGCTGAACCTTTACTTCGCCTGGCGCCTCAAGCATTCATCGCTGGGCTTGCAGCTCATGGCCGCTCGGGACGATCCGTGGGGGGCGCGGGGCGTAGGGGTGGACATCGCGCGGACGCGGCTGATCGCCTTCGGGGTTAGCGCCTTCTTCACCGGGGTCGCCGGAGGGCTTTGGGCGCACTTCCTCACCGCCTTCTCCCCCAACGCTTTTTACTTCTCGAAGACTTTTGAAATCGTGGTGATGATGATCGTGGGGGGTATGGGCAGCGTCACCGGATCGGCCCTTGGGACGCTGCTGGTGATGGTCAGCACAGAGGTCCTCCGCAACCTGGAGTCGGGCCTTTCCATCGGCTCCCTCACGTTCGGCCCGCTTTACGGCCTGAGCCAGATCGGCCTGGCCGTGCTCTTGATACTCCTGATCACCTTCCGCCGCCAGGGGTTGCTTGGAGATCGTGAGCTCCGTTTGGAGGCGATCGCCGAGCGCTTGGAGCTTTGGCTGGAGAAATGGAAAGCTGCCCTCGAGATTTCGCGCGCTCGGAAAGCAGATCCTTCATAAGGAGGGACAGCCATGCGCCCGCTGCACCGATGGTCTGCGCTCGTTCTAGTCTTCCTGATGACGTTGGCCGCCTGCCAGCCGGCCGCTGCGCCCCCGGCTACTCCGACCGCCCCCGCACCGCCTGCCCCGGCGGCCACCCCGGGGGCAACGGCGACGCCCGGGACACAGGGGCCGATCCGCATCGGTGCGCCCTTCAACCTGACCGGGGGGCTGGCCTCGATTGATGTGCCGGCGGCCAACGGGGCCCGGCTAGCCGCTGAGGAGATCAACGCGGCCGGCGGCGTCCTGGGCCGCCCCATCGAGCTGCTGATCCGTGACACCAAGACAGATCCGGCGACCGCTGCGACGGTGGTCACCCAGCTGATCGAACAGGACAAGGTCGTCGCGGTCATCGGGTTCACCGATTCGGACTATGTGCTGGCGGCAGGCCCCATTTGCCAGCGCGCCGGGATCCCCTTCATCACGGTTGGGGCCACTTCCCCGCGCCTGCCGGGGCAGGTGGGAGATATGCTCTTCCTTGCCCCCTTCGGCGACAACGTGCAGGCGGCCGTGGGGGCGGAGTTCGCCTTCGAGCGGTTCGGCAAGACGGCCTATCTGCTGTGGGACAAGGGGGCGGAATACACCACGGTGCTGGCCAAATACTTTAAGGCGCGCTTCACCGAATTGGGCGGGACCATCGTGCTGGAGGACACGTATCAATCCGGCGACAAAGACTTTTCGGCTCAGATCGCCAAGGTGAAGGCCCTGCCCCAGCAGCCGAGTTTCTACTATATCTCCGCCCTGCCGGATGACGTGGGGACGATCGTCAAGCAGTTCCGGAACGCAGGGATCACCGGCCCTATCGTCGGCGGCGATGGTTATGACACCCCGCTCCTACTGCAGGTCGCCGGCCCGGCGGCGGAGAACGTGTTCTTCACCACCCACTCCATGCTCACGGCCGACTCCCCCAATGAGCAGGTGCGCAAGTTCGTTGCCGCCTACAAACAGAAATACGGCACCGAGCCGGAGGCCGTCTTCGCCGCGCTGGGCTACGACACGGTATACATCTTGGCCGAGGCCATCCAGCGCGCCGGCTCCACCGACGGCCAAGCGATCAAGCGCGCCCTGGAAAGCCTCCGGGACTTCCAGGTGGTCACTGGGGTGATCAACTACTCGCCGCAATCCCACATCCCCCAGAAGGGGGTGACTGTGATCGAAGTCAAGGGCGGGAAGTTCACCCTGGCCGCCGAGCAGGTGCCCCAAAAGGTCCCCACGCCGTAACCGCAGTCGGCCGATCGGTCCGAAGCGCGGGGCCGGGTGAGCGGAACGCCCGGCCCCGCGGGACGACGAGGCAAGGTCTTCGAGGAGGAAACCATGACCGATTGGAAAGAGGCGGTCCGCGCGGCGATCCGCAGCCACGGGGTTCGCTACGTGCGCTTCATCTGGTGCGACAACGCTGGCCTCATCCGGGCCAAGGCGGTCCACACGGCCTTCCTGGAGGACTACTTGGAGGGCGCGGGCGTGGGGATCGCCGCGGCTCAACAGGCCCTTCCGGTGATGTATGACGCGCTGGCCCCGGACGCCGGGCTCACCCCCGCCGGCGAGGTCCATATGCAGGCGGACTGGGCGACCTTCACCCCGCTGCCGTATGCCCCCGGCCACGCGCGGGTGCTGACGGACATCTACGAAGGCGATCGGCCATGGCCTCATTGCCCGCGCTCGTTCCTCCGGCGGATGATCGAGCAGGCAGGGCGGCGGGGATGGCGGATCATGGCGGCCTTTGAGAACGAGTTCTACCTGCTCCGGCGGGCGGGCGACCAAGTGCTCCCCGCCGACTCCACCGTGTTCGCCCAGACCGCTGCCCTGGACACGATGGCCCCCGTCCTGGAGGAGCTGACCGCCGCCCTGGAGGCCCAGGGGATCGTCCCCGAGATGATCTACGCGGAGTCCGGCCCCGGCCAGTTCGAGATGCCGATCCGCTATGCGGAGGCCCTGCGAGCGGCGGACAACCAGATTGTCTTCCGCGAGACGGTGCGGGCTGTCGCCCAACGCCACGGCCTGATCGCCTCCTTTGTCCCCAAGATCTTCCCCGACAAGGCGGGCACCGGCGCCCACCTCCACTTCAGCCTGTGGCGAGGGGATCGCAACCGGACGGCCGACCCGCGCCGCCCCGAGGTGCTTTCCGCGGAGGCCCGCGCCTTCATCGCGGGGATCCTCCACCACTTGCCTGCCCTGATGGCCTTCACCACTCCTAGCCCGAACTCGTTCAAGCGGATCCGCCCGCGCTTCTGGAGCGGGGCGTTCACATGCTGGGGCTACGGCAATCGGGAGGCGGCCGTGCGCGTGCCCCAGCCGCCGGCCGGCCGGCCGGTCACCCACATCGAGCTGAAGACGGTGGACCCTTCATGCAACCCGTACCTGGCCCTAGGGGCGGTGATCGCCGCCGGACTGGATGGGCTGGAGAAGGGGATGGATCCCGGGGAGCCGGTCCAGATGGATCCGGCGGATCTACCGGAGACGGAGCGGGCCGCGCGGGGCATCCGGCCGCTGCCGACCAGCCTGGGCGAGGCGATCGCCGCCCTGGAACAGGATGAGGTCCTCCTCCAGGCGCTGGGCCCGGAGCTCGCCCGTTCCTACCTCGCGGTGCGGCGGATGGAGTGGATGGCGATGAAAGACCTCCCGCATGAGGAGGAGGTGCGGATCTTGCTGGAACGGTATTGAAGGGGGAAGCGTCGCAGGCCTCCCCTCGAACAGGCTGTGCGGGACGCCTCCGTTTCCCCCTCCTCTCCTGTGGGGGAGAGGGAGATCCATCGAACCAGGAGGACCGCGTGGACCTCTCCGCCATCCCGATGATCGATCAGCACGCCCACAACCTGCTGCGCCCGGAGCACGTGCGGGACTTCGCCTATCCCTCGGCCTTCACGGAGGGGTACGCCGCCGAAGTGGTCACCCGCCACGTCCAGGAGACGATCTTCTTCCGTCGCAGCATGCGGGAGATCGCCGAGCTGTTGGGATGCGAGCCGCACCTGTCAGCGATTCTCGAGGCGCGGGAGCGGTTGGGGTTTGAGGAGGTAGCCCGGCGCTGCTTCGAGGCCGCCGGGTTCCGGGCGATCCTTCTGGACGACGGGTTCATGCCAGACCTTGTGATGCCGACCGCCTGGCACAACCGCTTCGCCCCCACCTACCGGTTGCTGCGGGTGGAGTTCATGGCCGAGCGTCTGATCGCCGAGACCCCCACCTGGTCCGCCTTCGAGGAGGCCTTCCGATCCGCCCTCCGCGAGCCCGGCCCGGAGGTGGTGGGCTTGAAGACCATCATCGCCTACCGGACCGGGCTCGCAGTGGAGGCGCCCGACCCGGAGGCGGCCCGTTCGGCCTTCGAGGCCCTCCGACGGCGAGCGGAACGCGGGGAACGCCTTCGCTTGGCCCACAAGCCGCTCAACGATTGGGTGGTGTGGCGCACATTGGAGGCCGCCGCGCGGCTGGGCCGGCCGGTC
Source organism: Thermoflexus sp. (assembly GCA_041641155.1). Lineage (GTDB taxonomy): Bacteria > Chloroflexota > Anaerolineae > Thermoflexales > Thermoflexaceae > Thermoflexus. The sequence goes on along the minus strand of JBEPYX010000006.1, from coordinate 9,873 downwards.
CAGTTCCACACCGGCTTCGGGGATCCGGATCTGGACCTACGATGGGCTAACCCGCTCCATCTCCGCCCCCTGTTGGAGCATCCGGATTTCCGGCATGTGCCCTTCGTGTTCCTGCACGCTTCTTATCCCTACACGCGAGAGGCCGGCTACCTCGCGGCGGTGTATCCCCACGTCTACGTGGATCTGGGCCTGGCCATTCCCTTCCTGAGCCGATCCGGCATGGCCTTTGCCGTCCGCGCCCTCCTCGAGCTGACGCCGATCAGCAAGATCCTCTTCTCCACCGACGCCCATCTGATCCCGGAGCTGTTCTACCTGGGGGCGCGGTGGGGACGGCGGATCCTGGGGCAGGTCCTGGAGGACGCGGTGCGCGACGGGGATCTGACCGCCGCCGAGGCGGAAATGGCGGCGGAGGCTATCCTGTATCGCAACGCCCAGGCGCTGTATGGCCTGTAAGCCCGCGGGAAGGACCGGTTGACGATCTTCGCAAGGGGGAAGCCGCATGCGGCGACCGCTGATCGGCGTCACTGTGAAGAACGCGCGCGAAACCGGTCCGTTGGGCCGAGCTTGGAGCGCGACGGAGACCGCCTATCTGCGAGCGATCTGGCAGGCAGGCGGGCTGCCGGTGATGCTCCCCAACCTCCCGCCGGAGGCGGCCTCGGCGTTCCTGGAACGGCTGGACGGGGTGTTGCTCACTGGGGGCGGTGACATCGACCCGGCCCGATACGGGTCCTCTTCCCACCCGCAAACCGAAGGGGTCGATCCAGAGCGGGACGCCTTCGAGTTCGCCGTGGTAGAGGCAGCGCAGGCCCAGGGGCGGCCGATCCTGGGGATCTGCCGCGGCTTCCAGGTGCTGGCGGTCGCATGGGGCGGGAGGCTCTGCCAGCACCTCCCGGACATCACCGAGCTGACCCACAGCAGCGATCAACCCCCGCCTGCGCTTGCCCACCCCGTCCGCCTGATTCCGATCCCCGGGCTCGCCGATCTCCTCCAAGCCCACGGCATCGGCGAGGAGCTGGAAGTGAACTCCTACCACCATCAGGGGGTTCCGCACCGCGACCAGCTGCCGGCCGGATTGGAGCTCCTCGCCGAGGCGCCGGACGGAGTGGTGGAGGCCTTTGCCTGGCGTCCGGAGGGGCATCCGCGGCCGCGGGTCCTGGCCGTGCAGTGGCATCCGGAGCTGCTGGTCGAGGCCGACCCCCGCCACCTCTGGCCGTTCCGCTGGCTGGTGGAGGCCGCCTCGGGCTAACCGGTCCCCTCGGATGCGGCGCGGGGCAGCCGGAGGCGCACACAGGTCCCCTGCCCCGGCCGGCTCTCCACCTCGATCTCGCCCCCCATGGCGAGCAGCAGGCCGCGGGCCACCGCCAAGCTGAGCCCGAAGCCCGGCACCTCCCGCACCCGGGGATCCTCCGAGCGCCAGAAGGGGGTGAACAGGCGCGCCTGGTCTTCCGGCGCCATCCCGATCCCGGTGTCGCAGATCTCACATACCCACCCGGATCCTGCCGGGGCCACCCGCACTCGGATCTCCCCGCCGGGCGGGGTGTATTTCGCCGCGTTGTCCAGGACCTTGCTCAGGACGGCGATCAGCCGCTCCCGATCCGCAGAGACCTGCGGCGGGTCCATCGGCCGCTCCACGCGCACCCGATGCTTCCGCCCCTCCACCTCGGCTTGAACTCGCCGCATGGCCTCCTCCAGGGCCTCGCCGAACTCCACCGGCTCGATGCGCAGACGCAGGCGTCCCGTCTCCATGCGGGAGTGCTCCAGGAGGTCGTGGACCAGGTTCGCCAGCCGCTCGATGTTCGAGCGGATCGTCTCCAGGAAGCGCCGCTGGGTCTCCGTGAGCGGGCCGCCCAACCCCTTCAACAGGAGATCGGCGTAGCCCTTGATGCTGGTCATGGGAAGGCGCAGCTCGTGCACCGCGGTGGAGAGGAAGGCCCCGCGCGCCTCCCGCTCCAGGGCGGCGGAGAGGGCGAGGGCGATCAGCGCCCGAGCGACCCCCCAGGCCGCCGTGTTGGCCAGCGCCTGGGGGTCTGGCCGTCGGAGCCCCAGCCACTCGACCCCATCGCGCAGTGGGATGGCCAGGAGGGCCACAGTGTCCCCCGCTTCCTCCCGCCAGTCCAGCGCCCCGGCCGGCTCCCATCGCCCCCGATCTCCCTCCCATGTGGCGGCGTCGCCCAGCGCGGCCCGACACCGCCAGCCATTGCCCTCCCGGGTGAGGAACGCCCCGTCGGCGGCCTGGGCCCACGTCACCGCCCACCGCAGGGCCGCCCCACGGATCTCCTGGGGATCCAAGAGGCCCTGCAACGCCTGCGCCAGCTCCTCCAACGCGTGGATCCCGATCGTGGCCATCTCATCCCTCGCGGATGATGAGGCGGTCCTCGTCATCGTAAACATAGCTCAGGAAAAACAGCTCCCCTGTCTCCCGGAACCGAAGCACCCGGGGCCAGAGGGACGGGAAATCCTCCGCCACTGGGAGCTCCAGCACGCGCTCCACGGGCACCCATTCGAGCTCACCTTCCGGGATCCTGGCCTTGCGGAGGGATCGCCCCGGGATCTCCCCGACGAAGACAGCGAGGAGCACCCCCGGGGACGCACGGGTGTCGATGAGGACCAGGCCGGCCAGGCGGAGCGCTCGGGGCTCCACCCCGGCCTCCTCAGCGGTCTCGCGGCGGGCCGCGGTGCGGAGGTCCTCCCCGGGCTCCACCTGGCCGCCGAGGCCGTTGTAGCGGCCCGGGAGCACCGCCCGATCCGACGCCCGCCGGATCAAGAGCACTTCATCTCCGCAAAACAGGAAACACAGGACGCGGGGGATCACCGCCCATCGCCCGCTCGTCGCACCCTGGTCCGCGCGCCCCATAGCGTCCGCTCCCGGTTGTCATCGGGCGCGATGGAGGTGCCTCAGCGCCCATAGAGGTATTGCTGGAAGAACGCGATCGCCCGTTGCAGCAGCAGGCGCTCGGCCGCGCTCCCGGCTGGGAAGGTGTGGGGCTGACCGGGGTATTCGAACCATTCCACCGGCTTCCCCAGCGCCCGCAGGCGCTCATACAGTTCCCGCGACCACTCCGGCGGCACCGTGGCGTCGGCCGCGCCGTGGTGGATCTGGATCGGCACGGTGATGTCCTGGAGATAGGAGGCCGGGGAGATGCGCTGCAGCGCCTCCGCCGGCGCCGCCAGCTCCTCCTGCCCCCGGCGGCCGCCCGACCACTGGAGGACGCGCTCGAAGTTCTTGCGCTCGTCAGCGTTCATGGAACCGTAGAGCACCGCGGCCCGGATCGCATCGGGGCGGACCACCAGGGCTCGCAGGGCGATCCCCCCGCCCATGGAGTGGCCGAACAGGCCCACGGCGTCGGGGCGAGCGAAGGGCAGGGTCGGAAGGAGGGCGATCAGGTTCAGCACGTCTATGGCATAACCCACCCGGAATGGGTTGGGGCCCTCGTCGGAGGGGGGGTGGTTGCGATAATTGGGATGGAGAACCAGGAACCCCGCCCGGGCGAAGGCGTCCGCGTATCGGGTGGTATACGCCAGGGTGGAATAGCGCTGGGGGTCCACATAGCCGTGCAGGACGATCACCACCGGGAAGGGGCCCTTCCCGCGGGGGATGTTCATGAAGCCGTAGATGGTCAGCCCATCGCTGGGGTAAGTGAAGAGGGTGCGGGTGAAGGCCGGGGTGATCGCCAGGACCTTCCCCACTTCGATGGATCCGCCCCCGTAGGCGCGCCGACGGAGGGCTTCCACGGTGAGATCCGCGTAGGGATCCGGCGTGGGGGTGAGCGAAGGGGTCGGCGTCGGGGCCGCCGTCACGGGCGGGATCGTCGGCAGCGGGCGGCCGCCGATAGGCCCGGCTGGGGAAGGGAGGGATGGCGCGGTCGGATGGGCGGGCGTCGCCTTCCCGGAGCAGCCTGACCCTATCGTCCCCACGATGCTGAACAGTATCGCGATCCAGGCCCACCGTTTCATCGTTGCATCCCCAAGGCGCGTAGCGTATCTATTGTATGCGAGAATAGAACCCGAGCGCCCGCGGTCAAGCGGCGGTAGGGGCGGCGCGCAGATCGTTGGGCTCTTCGCGTGTCGCCGATCCCCCTCAGGAGGAACCCGCGATGTGGCGCAACTGGCTGGAGGTGTATCGCACCTGCAACCTTCGCGCGGACCGCCCGCTGGATCCGATATCGAAGTGGCTCATCGTCGTCCGCTGTTGTGTGTTCCCCATGACCTTCATCTCCGCGGCGATCGGGGGGTTGCTCGCGGCCTCCGTCGGCCGGTTCGAACCGCTGCCCTTCCTGCTGGCGACGATCGGCTTGGTGCTGGCGCACGCGGCCAACAATATGATCAACGACTATTTCGATCTGGAGACCGGGCTCGACACCGTGGAGTATGTCCGGTCCCAGTATGCACCCCATCCGATCCTCTCCGGGATGGTCACGCGCGCCCAGCTGCGACGGGCGATCCTGCTGGTGAACGCCCTGGACGCCCTGATCGCGCTGTATCTCATCATGTTGCGGGGCTGGCCGATCCTGGCCTTCGCCCTCGCCGGCCTGTTCATCAGCGTCTTTTACACGGCGCCGCCCATCCGATTGAAACGCATCGGGCTGGGGGAGCTCGGCGTCTTTATGGTGTGGGGGCCCTTGATGATCGGCGGGACCTTTTACGCCACAGCGGGGACCTTGCCGGGATGGGTCTGGTGGGCTTCCTTGCCCTACGCCATGCTGGTGACGGCCGTGCTCATCGGCAAGCACATCGATAAAGCGGAGGCGGATCGGGCCCATGGGATCCGCACCCTTCCGGTTTGGCTGGGGGAGCGGACGGCCCGGGCGCTCAACATCGTGCTGATGCTCGCGTTCTATCTGGTGGTCCTGGGCCTGATGCTGACCCGGGTGCTGGGGCCGTGGGTACTGCTCATCCTCCTCAGCCTCCCGCGGGGGGTGCAGGTATGGCGGACATATGCGCGGCCGCGCCCCGCCGCCCCGCCCCCGGGCTATCCGGTGTGGCCGCTTTGGTATGTCTCGTGGGCGTTCGTTTTCAACCGACGCGCCGGCGCGCTCTTCCTGGCCGGCCTCCTCCTGAACCTCGTCGTTCCGATCCGCCTCCCCGGTTGATCAGAGGCAGGCCGTCCCGTTCGCATCCGGATCTCCGATGCGAACGGTTTAATTTAGGAAGATCTCCCTCGGGCCTTGGAAGTTCGGCCGGGAGGAAGCGCTCGCTGGGTCTATTTTAAAACGTGCCCGGAAGACATTAAAATGGAATGGAACTCATGGGAGGGATGCGATGATGAGCGCGGCGGTCGGTTCATCCACCGAAACATCCGTGCCCTCGAGAGCGGCCCCGCCTGCGGAACCCTCTTTTATTCCTCCGATGCCCCGGACGCTTGAGGAGACCGGACTCTCGTTGGCGATGCTGAGCGAGCTCGCCCTGAAGATCATTTACAACGCGGGCTCGCTGACAGGGGGGCAGGTGGCAGAGCGGCTGCGCCTCCCCTACACGGGGGTGGTCGAGGAGATCCTGGATTTCCTGAAGCGGGAGCAACTGGTGGAGGTTCAAGGGGCTCGCGGCATGGGGGAGCAGGCGTATCAATACGTGCTGACGGCGCGTGGGCGCGATCGCGCCCGCGAGGCGCTGGATCGAAGCCAATACGCCGGCCCGGCCCCTGTCCCCCTATCCGCCTACAGCCTCGCCATCCGCCGCCAGTCCCACAAGGGAACCCGCGTGACCCCGCGGGTGATGCGCCAAGCCTTAAGCCACCTGGTCCTGAGCGATCGGGTGTTCCATCGGATCGGGCCGGCGATCAACTCCGGAACCTCGATCTTCCTGTATGGCCCGCCGGGCAACGGGAAAACCTCCATCGCGGAGGCCATCGGCCGCCGGATCTTCAGCGGCGCCATTTACATCCCCTATGCCATCGAGGTCGGTGGATTCATCATCAAGATCTTCGACGAAGTCAACCACGAGCCCCTGCCCAACCACCGGACCGGACAGACGGGGATGTTGAAGGCCCCGGCGGATGCGAGATGGATACCGATCCGACGGCCGTTTATCGTCAGCGGCGGCGAGCTGACGCTGGAGATGCTGGACCTGACCTGGAACGAGGTCAGCCGTTATTATGAGGCGCCGCTCCAGTTGAAGGCGAACGGCGGCGTGTTCTTAATCGATGACTTCGGCCGGCAGCAGGTGCGCCCCCGGGATCTCTTGAACCGATGGATCGTCCCACTGGAGAAGGGGGTGGATTATCTGACGCTCCACACGGGGCAGAAGTTCGAGATCCCCTTCGAGGTTCTGATCATCTTTTCCACCAACCTGAACCCGCGGGATCTGGTGGACGAGGCCTTCATGCGGCGCATCCGCCATAAGATCGAGATCCCCGATCCCTCCCCCGCGGAGTTCCGGGAGATCTTCCGACGCGAGTGCCAGGCCCGAGGGATCCCTTACGACGAGCAAGCCCTGGTCTATCTCCTCCAGGAATGGTATATCAAGCGTCGGCGTCCGCTGCGGTCGGTCCACGCGCGGGATCTCCTGGCGCACATCCAGGACATCGCCTCGTATTTCAATGTGAGCCCGACGCTGAACAAGGAGCTGATCGATCGGGCGTGTGAGGCCTATTTCGTCGAGGTCGGGGGCGCCCCCGCGGCGCCGCCTCCTCCCGCGAAATCAGGGTAAGGCAGGGGCCATCCCACTTCTGTCGGATTTCCCCACCCCGCAGGGCGATCGGGGTGGAGTGCTCCGCCTCGCTCCGATCGCCTCCTCCCCCATTGGCGCCCCTTTCGTTTCCCGCTATGATTAACACTGATGAAGGGGCTTCGCTGGGCACGCTGTTCATCGAACGGGGCGCCGGATGACCAAGAAGGCGGAATCGGTTCGGGTGGTGGCCACCAACCCGAAAGCCTATCACGATTACCACATCGAGGAGACTTACGAGGCAGGCATCGCCCTGACGGGCAGCGAGATCAAATCGGTGCGCGCCGGGAGGATCTCGCTGCGGGAGGGATATGTGCTCCCTCGCGATGGAGAACTGTGGCTGATGAACGTCCACATCGCGCCTTACGAGCCGGCAGCGCGGGACAACCCGGATCCCCGGCGGCCGCGGAAGCTCCTGATGCATCGCCATGAGATCAACCGACTCATCGGCAAAGCCCAGGAGAAAGGCTATACCATCGTCCCCCTCCGGGTCTACCTGAACGCGCGGGGCCTCGCCAAGGTGGAGGTCGCCCTGGTCAAGGGCAAGAAGCAATACGAGAAGCGTCGGGCCATCGCGGAGCGCGAAGCCCGGCGGGAGATCGAGCGGGCCCTGAAGGGGGTGGATTAGCCTTGGAGATCGAAGCCCTATGGGGATGCGGGAGCGACACGCCACGTCCCGCCGCTGCCTCTCAGCGTGGAAGGACCCCACCAGCAGCCTCGGTTCGGCCCGCTTCTGGAAGACGCTGCTTTCAGCGGATACGAACTTTAACATGAGCGAAAGCTGATCCGAGATGCCGGTTGAGATCTGGGGCGAGCGTTTCGTGGTGGATGGGCAAACCATCGCCTCGCTTCGGGAGATCAACCGCCTTCCCGACCCCATCCGGCGGGCGATCTACCGAACGCTGATCCCGGATTTCCTTCTGGAGCGCTACGGGATCGACCCGGTCACCCTGAGCGACCCGGAAGGACGTCCCCTCGTGGAGATCGAGGCCTCGGCCGGAAACCCGGATGTTCGGATCCGTATCTGGCGGCGAGCGGACGACCGAGATCCGCTGGTCGATCTGCACTTCGCCGAGACCATGCATAACCAGATCATCGTCCTGCTGTTCATGACGAACGACCCGGAGTCCCCGCGGTTCGATGTGGATCGGGACTGGCAGGGGCGGCCGACGAAATATGGGACGATGGGCCGGAACATCGAGATGGAAATCGCGGCGATGCAGTTCGGCCTGGCGCCCGGCCAGGTGCGGCGGGGGCTGCGCCTGACCAAGCACATGCTCCCAGTGTTCGAGCGCTTCGTTACTCGCCTGGGTCGCGACATGTTCCTGGCGGACCCCCTCGCCTACCACGCGGCGATCCTCTTCGAACGCTACGGCTTCGGATATATCCAGGGACGGAAGAAGATGGAGTGGATTCATCAAGAGTTCCAGCCGGGAGGGGAGCTTCACCGACGCCTGGACGGCTCCACTCCGTTCCGGCAGCCCGGCATGGAACGGACGGTCCGCGGCCGCTCCTGGGCGATCTACGATGGGATCCTGGGCGAGCCCTTCGACGGCGTTCAGATGTATAAACGGGTGGGCCTTCACGCGGGGGTGTGCACCTTCCCGGATGCGATCTGGTGACGAATGGAGCGGTTCCCGATGGAGGCCAGCACCCTCTCCCTGGCGATACGCATCCTGATCATTGGGATCCTCGCTGGCGCCCTCTGGTGGGGGATCGGGCATGTGGTTCGGTTCCAGCCCCGGATCTCCGACCCGGAGCGCGCCCGGCGGGTCCAGGCCGTCCTCTCCATGGGGCGTAGCTTGCTGCGGGCCGTGGTCCTCACCGTCGCCCTGTTGATGATCCTGGACCTGATCGGGTTGGACCTGGGCCCTGTGCTCACTGGAGCCGGCATCCTGGGGATCCTCGTGGGGCTGGGCGCGCAGAGCCTGATCCGAGACCTGCTGGCCGGCCTGATCATCGTCCTGGAGGGCCCCTTCGGCATCGGGGATCTGATCCGCACCGCGGGCGTGAGCGGGAAGGTGGAGCGCATCACCCTGCGGGCCACTTATGTGCGGGACGTCGACGGGACGCTGCATGTGATCCCGAACAGCATGCTGGGGGTGATCAGCAACCTCAGCCGGGACTGGGCCCGGGTGATCGTCGACCTGCCGGTTCCCCGGGGGACTCGGTTGGAGACGCTGCAAGTGGCCCTGGCGCAGGCCACGCGGGCACTACAGGAAGACCCAGAGCTCCGGGATGGCTGGCTCGAACCCCCTACGGTAGTGGGCATCGAGATGATCGGGGAAACTACCTTCCTCGTCCGGGTTGAGGCGAAGACCCGGCCGTCGGATCGCTGGACGGCGGCCCGTCGGTTGCGGTATCATCTGCTTCAGGCGTTGCAAACCGAGCCCGTTCCTTCCTCTGATCTGGCATAAGGATCTACGGAAACTCCGGGAGGTTGCGATGCGGATCAGAACAGCGGCGGCATGGGGGATCCGCCTTCGAGCTTTGGGGCGTGGGTCCATCGTTCTGCTCAGCCTGCTCGCGGCTGCTTGCAGCGGGATCCCGTTCGGGGCACCGGTGCCGCCCACAGCGACCTTCCCGCCCACCCGCACCCCGCGCCCGACGGCGACAGCCACCTCCACCCCCACGGCGACTCCCTTGCCGACGGCCACCTTCACCCCGACCCCGACCGAGACCCCCACCCCGACCCGCACCCCCACGCGGACCCGCCCGCCCTTCACGCCCACGCCGCGGCCGACGGCGACGCCCACGCCCTCCCCCACGCCTGCCTTCGATTTCTATCCCCAGCCCATCTCCGCCGCGCCGAACTGCGGCACCGTCTACATGGAAGGCTACATCCGGGATGCTGCCGGGAACCCCATCAATGGGGTGTGGTACCGCCTGCGGATGTTCTTCCCTTCGGGCAGCGGATACGAACAGGTGTGCCTTTCGCCCGGCGATGGGAACTGCGAAGACTACAAGCAGAGCGGCGGACGAGCCCCTGGCATATGGGGATTCGCGCCGCTGAACCCAGCGGATTACCACAAGCCGTTTCGGTTCATCATTGAGATCGTGGAGAGCCCGAGCAACCCGCGGCTGCTCTCCCCGCCCGTGGTCATTGACCACCAGGACTGCAATCAAGCCGGCCAATACGTCTTCGATTGGAAGCGCCGATATTAGCGGGCTTTCCCAGGAACCCATCGCCGCCTGGTGGAGGAAGTCGCG
>JBEPYX010000005.1:0-18519 GCA_041641155.1 Thermoflexus sp. | reverse complement strand
TGGAGCGGGTGATCCTCTCCGCCCACTGCCACAATGACCTGGGGCTGGCGACCGCCAACACCTTGGCCGCCATCCGCAACGGCGCCCGCCAGGTGGAGGTCACGGTTAACGGGATCGGGGAGCGGGCAGGCAACACGGCCCTGGAAGAGGTCGTCATGGCCCTCCACACGCGGCGGGATCTCTTCGGGGTGCGCACCCACATCGACACCACCCAGATCTACCGCACCAGCCGCCTGGTGAGCGCCCTCACCGGCATCCCGGTCCAGCCCAACAAGGCGATCGTGGGGGCCAACGCCTTCGCCCACGAGGCGGGCATCCACCAGGACGGGATGCTCAAGAACCCGTTGACCTACGAGATCATGCGGCCGGAGACGGTTGGGGTGCCCGAGTCCCGTTTGGTCCTGGGGAAGCACTCCGGCCGGCACGCCTTCCGGGTCCGGCTGGAGCAGATGGGATATCACCTCCCGCCGGATGCCTTCGAGGAGGCGTTCCGCCGGTTCAAGGCCTTATGCGACCGCAAGAAATACGTTACCGACTTCGACCTCGAGGCCTTGATGGCCGACTTCACCCAACGCAGCGGGCAGACATGGCGGCTGGACACCCTGCAGGTGACCTGTGGCACGCCCCTCATCGCCACCGCTACGGTCCGCCTGGTTGGGCCGGATGGGGAGACCCGGATCGGCACGGGGACCGGGGACGGGCCGATCGAGGCCGCCTATCGGGCGATCGAGGCAGCCTTGGGGATGCAGGCCCGCCTGCTGGAGTTCAACGTTCACATGGTAACTCCAGGGCGCAACGCGATGGACCGGGTCCTCCTCCAGGTGGAGGACCCCCAGAGCGGGGATCTGGCCGGGGGGTTCGGCGCGGACGCCGACCTTGTGGTGGCCGCCGCCAAGGCTTACCTCAACGCCCTATTGCGGCTGATGCGCGATCCCCAGGGCGCCCGGATGGCGCTATCGGTCCCGGTGCCCTGAGCGCGTTCTCCGGTTGGGGGCGGGAGGCCGCGGAAGGACAGCCCCTGCCCTCCGCGCGGGGAAGGAGATCCCAACCGCTGAGGTGGAGGTTCACCGATGGGCATGACGATGGCGGAGAAGATCATCGCAGCCCACGCCGGGGTAGAGCGCGTGGAGCCGGGGGAGCTGGTGGAGGTGCAGGTGGATTTCGTGATGGCTAACGACATCACCGCTGCCCTGGCGATCCGGGAGTTCGAGAAGCTGGGGGTAGGTGAGGTGTTCGATCGGGAGCGCGTCGCCTTCGTGGCCGATCACTTCGTGCCCCCGCCCAACATCAAGGCCGCCGAACAGTGTCTGGCGGTGCGCACCTGGGCCCGGCAGAAGGGGATCCTCTATTTCGAGGGCGGCCGCGACGGCGGCATCGAGCACATCGTGCTGCCGGAGCAAGGGCTGGTGCTGCCCGGCGAGATCATCATCGGGGCGGACTCCCACACCTGCACCTATGGCGCCCTGGGGGCGTTCTCGACTGGGGTGGGCTCCACCGACGCCGCGGTGGCGATGGCCACCGGCCGGATCTGGCTCAAGGTCCCCCCCACGATGCGCCTCGTCTACCACGGGACGCTGCGGCCGTGGGTGACGGCGAAGGACCTTATCCTGCACACCATCGGACGCATCGGCGTGGACGGGGCCCTTTATATGGCGATGTTCTTCACCGGGCCGGTCATCCAGGCCCTCTCCATGGACGGGCGGTTCACCATCACCAACATGGCGATCGAGGCCGGAGCGAAGGCCGGGCTGATGGAGGTGGACGAAAAGACCCTGGATTACGTCCGCCCGCGGGCGAAGCGCTCTTTCACGGTCTATCGGGCTGATCCCGATGCCCGCTACGAGGTGGATCTGGACTTTAACGTGAGCAATTGGGAGCCGGTGGTGGCGGTGCCCCACCTGCCTTCCAACGTGCGGCCGGTAAGCGAGCTGGCCGATATCCGGATCGACCAGGTGTTCATCGGCTCGTGCACCAACGGGCGCATCGAGGACCTGCGGCTGGCCGCTCACATCCTGCGGGGCCGGCAGGTCCATCCGGAGGTCCGATGCATCATCATCCCGGGCAGCGGACCCACCTACCGCCAGGCCTTGGCGGAAGGTCTGATTGATATCTTTGTGGAGGCCGGGGCGGTGGTGGGCCTTCCTTCCTGCGGCCCGTGCATGGGCGGCTACTCGGGGGTGCTGGGGCCCGGGGAGCGCTGCGTCTCCACCACCAACCGCAACTTCGTCGGCCGCATGGGCCATCCGACCAGTGAGGTCTACCTGGCCAACCCGGCGGTGGCGGCCGCCAGTGCCATCCTGGGCCGCATCGCCAGCCCGGAGGAGGTTCAGGTGGAAGCGCTGGCCGCATAGGGGAGCGCGCCCACGCTACCCACCGAAAAGATCGAAGGGGAGGAAGCCATGAACGAGCGTCGCTGGACTTGGGAGGAGGCGCCGGAGGAGGCCGTCGCGTCCTGGGAGCCGGAGGGCGAGGACGGCGCGGATCGCGTCCGCCGCTCGATCGATTGGGTGGTGGACTGCATGATGGGGTGCTACAACTTCACAGAGCCGGACGCCGAGTAAGGAGGGGACGATGCGCTTCCGCGGACGCGCCTGGGTGTTCGGGGACAACATCGACACCGATGTGATCATCCCGGGCCGCTATCTGAACACCACCGATCCCAAGGAGCTGGCCGCGCACTGCATGGAGGGGGTGGATCCGGAGTTCCCCCGCAAGGTGCAGCCCGGCGACATCGTCGTGGCGGGCCGGAACTTCGGGAGCGGCTCCTCCCGGGAGCACGCGCCCCTCAGCCTGAAGGCGGCCGGCGTCTCCTGCGTCATCGCCAAGTCCTTCGCCCGGATCTTCTTCCGCAACGCCATCAACATCGGCCTGCCGGTGCTGGAGTGCCCGGAGGCCGTGGACGCCATCTCGCCTGGGGATGAGCTGGAGGTCCATCTGGACACCGGCGAGATCCGCAACCAGCGGACCGGCCAGGCCTTCCAGGCGAAACCCTATCCGCCCTTCATGCTGGAGCTGATCCGGGCCGGGGGGCTGATCCCATACACCCGCGCCCGGCTCCAGGCAGGCCAGGCCTGATCCCGATGATCCAGACCCCTAGGGAGGAAGATCGCATGCGTGGCCGAGAAAGGAGGTGGACCCGGGTTGCCCCGCCTTGGGACCGCTGGATGGGGGTCCTGAGCGGGGTCGCCCGCGCCATCGCCGCCGCGTTCGGCCGGACGATGCGCCCTGCTTTCTACCCTATACCGGTCGAGGAGGTGCGCGATGGATCCCGTTTTGCTTTACGACACCACCCTGCGCGACGGCAGCCAGCGGGAGGGGATCTCGTTCACCGTTGAGGATAAGCTTCGCATCACGGAGAAGCTGGACGCACTAGGCGTTCATTACATCGAAGGAGGCTGGCCCGGCTCCAATCCCAAAGATGCCGAATATTTCCGCCGGGTTCGCCATCTGCCCCTCCGCCACGCCCGCGTTGCCGCCTTCGGCATGACTCGACGCCCCGGCCGCCGGGCAGAGGAGGACGAGAACCTGCGGGCCATGCTGGAGGCGGAGACCCCGGTTGTGACCGTGGTCGGCAAATCGTGGGACCTCCATGTCCACCGCGTGCTGGAGACCACGCTGGAAGAGAATCTGGCGATGATCCGGGAGAGCGTGGCCTTCCTCAAGGCCCACGGGCGGGAGGTGGTCTACGACGCGGAGCATTTCTTCGATGGCTGGAAGCGGAACCCGGGTTACGCCCTGGCAACCTTGCGGGCCGCCGAGGAGGGAGGCGCGGACTGGATCGTGCTCTGTGACACCAACGGCGGCTCCATGCCCTGGGAGATCGAGGAGGGGGTGGAGGCGGCGAAGCGCGTGGTCTCCGTTCCCCTGGGCATCCACGCTCACAACGACTGCGAACTCGCGGTGGCTAACTCCCTGGCCGCCGTCCGTCGGGGCGTCCGCCAGGTCCAGGGGACCATCAACGGCTACGGGGAGCGGGTGGGCAACGCCAACCTGATCTCCATCATTGCCAATCTCAAGCTCAAGATGGGCATCGACTGCGTGACCGATGATCAATTGGCCCGCCTCACGGAGGTCTCCCGCTTCGTGGCCGAGGTGGCCAACCTCCCCCACGATGCCCATCAGCCCTATGTGGGGGCCAGCGCATTCGCCCACAAGGGCGGCATCCACGTGGCCGCCATCCTGAAGACGGAGGAAAGCTACCAGCACATCGACCCAGCTCGCGTGGGCAACGTCAAGCGGGTCCTGGTCTCCGAGCTCTCCGGGCGGGGGAACATCGTCGCCAAGGCGATGGAGTTCGGGGTCCAGCTCGACCCCGACGACCCGGCGGTGCAGGCGGTGGTGCGCCGGATCAAGATCTTGGAGAGCGAGGGCTTCTACTTCGAGGATGCGGAAGCCTCTGTGCTCCTGATGCTGCGGCGCGCCCGGCCGGATTACACCCCGCCCTTCCAGGTGCTGGATTATGTGGTGATGGTGGAGCGGCGGGACGGCCGCGAGCCCGTCGCCGAGGCGGCCGTGAAGGTCCGGATCGACGGAGAGGTGGTGCACACCGCGGCGGAGGGCAACGGGCCAGTCAACGCCCTCGACCTTGCCCTGCGCAAGGCCCTTCTCCCTCGCTACCCGGCGCTCGCCCGTGTCCATCTGACCAACTATCGGGTTCACATCCTGAACGGGAGCGCGGGCACCGCCGCCCGGGTGCGGGTGTGGATCGAGAGCACCGACGGACAGCGGGTGTGGCGGACGGTGGGCGCTTCCACCAACATCCTGGAGGCCAGCCGTCTGGCCCTCGAGGACAGCCTGGAGTTCGGGATCGGGTAGCCTCTCTCCCGGGAGCGCGCCATGGGACGCTTCGTGATCACGGTGTTGCCGGGGGATGGGATTGGCCCCGAGGTGACGGCGGAGGCCGTCCGGGTCCTGGAGGCCGTCGGGCGCCGGTTCGGGCACATTTTCGAGTTCCACGAGCGGTTGATCGGGGGGGCAGCCATCGAGGCCACCGGCTCGCCCCTCCCGGAGGAGACGCTGGCCCAGTGCCGCCGCTCCGACGCGATCCTCCTGGGGGCGGTGGGGGGACCGAAGTGGGATGACCCCACGGCCCCGGTGCGGCCGGAGCAGGGGTTGCTGGGCCTGCGCAAGGCCTTCGACCTCTTCGCCAACCTCCGCCCCGTCCGCGTGTTCCCCGCCCTGGTCGGCGCGACCCCGCTGAAGGAGAGGATCGTGCGGGGGGTGGACATCCTGTTCGTGCGGGAGCTCACCGGAGGGCTATACTTCGGCCCTCGCCGGGAGGCTGGACCGGACGGGGAGGAGGCCTTTGATACCATGCGCTACACCCGGCCGGAGGTCGAGCGGGTGGTGCGGCTGGCCGCCCAGCTAGCTCGAGGCCGCCGGCGGAAGTTGACCTCCGTGGATAAGGCCAACGTGCTGGCGGCCTCCCGGCTCTGGCGCCGGGTGACCGATGAGGTGGTCCGTCGGGAATTCCCGGAGGTGGCCCTCGAGCATATGCTGGTGGATGCCTTCGCCATGCATCTCATCCGGCGGCCCGCGGTTTTCGATGTGGTGGTGACGGAGAACATGTTCGGCGACATCCTGACGGATGAGGCGGCAGTGCTGGCGGGATCCATGGGGATGCTCCCCTCGGCCTCGCTGGGGGAAAGGCCTCCCGGGCTCTTCGAGCCGGTCCACGGCTCCGCCCCTGACATCGCGGGCCGGAACCTCGCTAACCCCATCGGGGCTATCCTGAGCGCAGCGATGATGTTGCGCCACGCCTTCGGCCTAGAGGCCGAGGCCCAGGCGGTGGAGCAGGCGGTGGAGGCCGCCCTTGAGGCCGGCTACCGAACCCGGGACATCGCTGACGGCGAGACCTGTATCGTCGGAACCCGGGAGATGGGGGAGGCGATCCTCCGCTATATCGGCTCGTAGAGGCCGGCCTCGCGTCGGTTTGCGGGTGTATCTTGGTTTTCCCGAATCCTTCCGGAGGGATCGTCATGGCCGTCTCAGGGAACGGGCGCAAGCACCGGAGCGCGCGGGTCACGGAGGGCCTGGAGCGGGCCCCACACCGGGCGATGTTCCGGGCCGTCGGATTTCGGGATGAGGACTTCCGCCGGCCCTTCATCGGCGTCGCCAACACCTGGTTCGAGGCCCAGCCCTGCAACCACCACCTCAACCGCCTCGCGGCGCTTGTCCAACAGGGGATCCGGGACGCCGGCGGGACGCCCATCGTCTTTAACGCCGTCCCGGCCAACGACGCCATTGGGATGGGCCACGAGGGCATGAAAGCCTCCCTGATCAGCCGCGAGCTGATCGCCGACTCCATTGAACTGGCTGCTGTGGCCTATCAATTGGACGCCCTGGTGGCCATCGGGGGCTGTGATAAAACCCAGCCCGCGTGTGTGATGGCCATGGCCCGTTTGAACCTGCCCGCGATCTATCTCTATGGGGGAAGCGTCCCGCCGGGGAACTGGCGCGGGCGCGCGGTGACCATTCAAGACGTCTTCGAGGCGGTGGGGGCAGTGGCCCGCGGGCGGATGACCGTCGAGGAGCTGCGGGAGCTGGAGGAGGCCGCGGTGCCCACCTACGGCGCGTGCGGGGGGATGTTCACCGCCAACACGATGGCCTCGGCCTTCGAGGCCATGGGGCTCACGCTCCCCAACGGGGCCGCCCCGGTCGCCCCCAGCCGCGCTCGGGAGGAGCTGGCCTACGAGACCGGGCGGGCTATCGTCCGCATCCTGGAGATGGGCATCCGCCCCCGGGATGTGATGACCCGGGAGGCTTTCGAGAACGCCATCGCTGTGGCCGCCGCGATGGGCGGTTCCACCAACCTCATCCTTCACTTGCTGGCCATCGCGGATGAGGCCGGCGTCCCCCTCACCTTGGACGACTTCGAGCGGGTCAGTGAGCGGACTCCCCACCTGGCGGACCTTAAGCCGGCGGGCCGCTATGTGATGGCCGACGTGGACCGCATCGGGGGGGTGCCGGTGATCATGAAGGCCTTGCTGGACGCGGGGCTGCTTCACGGGGAATGTCGCACCGTCACCGGCGAGACCATCGCCGAGCGCCTCGCCGGCGTGGTCTTCCCCGAGGACCAGGATGTGGTCCGCCCCGTGAGCCGCCCACTCCACCCGACCGGTGGCTATGTCATCCTGCGGGGCAACCTCGCCCCCGAAGGGGGCGTCCTCAAGATCACTGGGACCACCCGGCGCTACCACCGAGGGCCGGCCCGGGTGTTCGACTGTGAGGAGGACGCCTTCCAGGCGGTCAACAGTGGACAGATCCGCCCCGGGGATGTGGTGGTCGTGCGCTACGAGGGCCCGAAGGGTGGGCCGGGGATGCGGGAGATGCTGGCGGTGACCGCCGCCCTGGTGGGGCAGGGCCTGAAGGATGAGGTCGCCCTGCTGACCGACGGCCGGTTCTCGGGGGCCACCCACGGCTTGATGATCGGCCATATCTCCCCGGAGGCGGCCGTGGGCGGGCCGCTGGCTCTTCTGCAGGAGGGCGATCCCATCGTGATCGACGTGGATCGCCGGGTGGTGAACGTGGAGATCCCGGAGGAAGAGCTGGCCCGGCGCCGGGCGGCCTGGACCCCGCCGCCGCCCAAGTATCCGCGCGGGCTCTTCGCCAAATACGCCCGCTTGGTCTCCTCCGCCGCCCAGGGGGCAGTCTGTCGGGTGTGAGGCGTTCGCTGATCGCGGGATCCCTCGAACGGAGCGGGCTTGGGATGGGCGCGAATCGTATGTTCCGGGTTGGGGTCCTGGGCGCCACTGGCGTGGTCGGCCAGTGGCTGGTGCATCTTCTGGATCGCCATCCGTGGTTCCGCGTGGTCGCGCTGACGGGCTCTGATCGCTCGGTGGGCCGTCCGTATGGGGAGGCGTGCCGCTGGTTGCTCAGCGCGCCGATGCCGGAATGGGCCGCCCGCATGGTGGTGCAGCCGACCGAGCCGGGGCTCGACGCCGAGATTGTCCTCTCCGCCCTCCCCACCGACATCGCCCGGGAAGTCGAGCCCCGGTTCGCCGCCGCGGGCCATCTTGTGGCCAGCAACGCCTCGGCGTATCGCATGGCGGAGGACGTGCCGCTGGTGATGCCTGATGTGAACTTCGACCACCTTGGGCTCCTGGCGCGGCAGCGCGCCGTCCGGGGCTGGTCAGGGGCCCTGCTCACCAACCCCAACTGCACCACCACGGCGGCTGTCTTGCCCCTCAAAGCGCTGATGCCCTACGGGGTCCGTCGGGTCCATCTGGTTAGCCTCCAGGCCCTCTCAGGGGCTGGGTATCCGGGGGTGCCGTCCCTGGAGATCGTGGACAATATCCTGCCCTACATCCCGGGGGAGGAGGAGAAGTTGGAGCGGGAGCCCCGGAAGCTGCTGGGCCGGCTGGTCGATGGGGCAGTGGAGGAGGCGGGCCTGGTCATCAGCGCCCAGACCAACCGGGTGCCGACCCTAGATGGGCATCTGGTCTGCCTATCGGTGGAGCTCGAGGAGCCCATCGGCCCGGAGGAGGCCACGCGGGTGATGGCCGGATACCGCCCCCCGGAGGAGGTGGTGGATTTGCCGAGCGCCGTCGCTCAGCCGCTGGTGGTGCGCCCCGAGCCCGACCGTCCGCAGCCCCGGCTGGATCGGATGACGGGGAATGGGATGAGCGTGGTGGTGGGCCGGGTGCAGCGCTGCCCCGCCTTCACCCTGAAGTTCGTCGCCCTCACCCACAACACCATCCGGGGCGCGGCCGGGGCCACCCTCTTCAACGCCGAGGCCCTCCTGCGGTGGATGGGACGGGTGTGACCATCCTGTCCCAGGGCCTTGGCCCCAGGGGGTGGGGATGAGGGCCATCCCTGGAAGCGGGTGCTCCAGAAAGCCCCCTGCACTCGGGGAATGGGCCAGTCGGAGGCGGCGTGAGTGTCGCAGGCGAGGGCCGCAGCGTCCCCATGGGATCAGGCGCAGGGCGGAGGTCACCCAGGGGATAGAGGGGATCGGGCCATCCAGCTTCCCGGCCTTCTGCACCCGCAGCCACACGGTGTCCACCGGCCTCGCCCGTCCAGTCTCGAGGTCGAACCCCCATGGAGGCTCCCGATCCGCGGATCCCCCACCTCCCACGGGGCAGGGAGTGGCCACCGGATGGGGACGCCCGCTCGCTCCTGGGGGCCTCTTCGTCCTTGAAATTAAGAAAGATCCAACATTACGGTGAAGGGGGCGTTCGCCCGGGGTTCGCCCTCCAGGGGGAGGCCAAGCGCTTGACCGGTGGCGCACGCGGGAGGATTGAGGAGATGTAGCGCTGAATTCTTCGGGCTGGGGGCTATGCAAGGCCATCCCCGCCCCTGGGCGGCCTCCTCTTCTCCCCTCAGCGACCCCCGTTCCGACCGCTCTTGCGCCTGACCCCGGGGAAGGGGGATGGGGTGGATCCCGCTCCGTCGGGGAGTGGGGGTATAATCATCCACAGAGATGGAGCCCCCCGCGCAGACCGTTGAACTTCGATTCGCCTGGCGATCGGTCCAGGGGCCGCGGGTGACCGCCCGGTTCCGGGCGGTGATCGAGGGGGAAGATCCGGCGATGCGGCGGTTCTTCTGCCGCCTGCTGACCCTGCTGGAGGTCCAGATCCCGCCCGGGGTGGAGGATCCGCTGCTCACCCCGGAGCGCCTCCGGGGCCTGGAGGGGAAACGGGTGCGGGTCCCGGAGGAGGCGCTGGCGGGGCTGACCCTCCCTCTCAAGCGAGAGACCCTGACCGGCGGCCTGCGCGTCCCGTATTTCGAGTGAAATATCGCGTGCCTGCATCGGATCCGCGAGATCCATCAGGAGGTCCAGCATGCCGGCGAAGAAGAAAGCCGTAAAGAAAACGGCGCGGAAGACGGCGCCGAAGAAGGCCGCCCGCCCAGCGAAGGCCGCCCGCCCGGCGTCCGCCCGGAGGGCCGTGGCCCGCCGGGTCGCGGCGACCGCGGAAGCCCCCGCCCAGCCGTTCAAGATCACCTATGCCACCCTCGCCGTCCCCAGCGAAGAGCTCCACATCCGCTACGAGGTCGCCCTCGGCAAGGTCCGGGAGAGCCTGGGCGGGACGCTGCCGATGGTGATCGGCGGTCAGCCCCGATACGCCGAACGGACCTTTGAGGATCGTTCCCCGATCAACACCGACTGGCTGCTCGGGGTCTTCCAGCGGGGGACCCCTCGGGATGTAGACGATGCCGTGGCCGCAGCCCAGGCGGCCTTCCCCGCCTGGAGCCGACTTCCTTGGACGGAGCGGGTGAAGATCCTGCGGCGGGCGGCGGACCTCATCAGCGAGCGGGCCTTCGAGATCGCCGCGCTGATGGGCCTTGAGGTGGGCAAGAACCGTCTGGAGGCCCTGGGGGATGTGGAAGAGACCGCCGATCTGATCCGCTATTACTGCGATCAGATGGAGGCGAACGACGGCTACATCAAGCCGATGAAGCAGGAATCCCCCAAGCATCACAACCGCAGCGTGCTTAAGCCCTATGGGGTGTGGGCGGTGATCTCCCCCTTCAACTTCCCATTGGCCCTGGCCGGCGGCCCATCGGGGGCGGCGTTGCTGGCGGGGAACACCGTGGTCTTCAAGCCGGCCTCTGACACCCCCTATGTGGGCTACAAACTCTATGAGATCTTCCGGGATGCGGGGGTGCCCGACGGGGCCTTCAACTACATCACCGGCAGCGGGAGCGAGGTGGGCGACCCGCTCGTCCTGCACCCGGACGTGGCTGGGATCACCTTCACGGGCAGCTACGAGGTGGGGATGTCCATCTACCGCAAGGTGGCGGCCTCCACCCGGTATCCTAAGCCCATCATCCTGGAGATGGGCGGGAAGAACCCGGTGATCATCAGCCGGCACGCCGATCTGGACCGGGCGGCTCTGGGGTGCATGCGCTCCGCCTTTGGCCTCCAGGGCCAGAAGTGCTCGGCCGCCTCGCGGATCTACGTGGAGCGGCCGGTGCGGGACGCCTTCCTGGAGAAGTTCCTGGACCTCACCAGCCAGATCCGGATCGGCGACCCTACCCAGCGGGACATCTTCCTGGGTCCGGTGATCAACCGGACCGCCTACGAGAAGTTCCAGCGCTATATGGAGATCCTCCGCCGCGACGGGGTGGTCCTGTTCGGGGGGAACGTCCTGACGGACGGCGAGTTCGCCAAGGGGTACTTCGTGGAGCCCACGGTGGTGGACGGCCTCCCGCCGGATCACCCGCTGCTGAAGGAGGAGATGTTCCTGCCGATCGCGTGCATCGTGACCGTGGATTCGCTGGAGGAGGCCATGCGTTACGCCAACGCCGTGGATTATGGCCTGACCGCCGGCTTCTACAGCAACGACCCCGAGGAGATCCAGTGGTTCTTCGACCACATCGAGGCGGGGGTCACCTATGTGAACCGGGCGGCGGGGGCGACCACGGGGGCGTGGCCCGGGTACCAGCCCTTCGGCGGCTGGAAGGCCAGCGGCTCCACGGGCCGGGGCTCCGGAGGGCCCTACTACTTAATCCAGTATATGCACGAGCAGAGCCAGACTGTGATCGATTGAGTTCGACCCCGCGGCGGATCTCAGGACGATGCTCAGCGGCGTGACCTTCGAGAGCGGCGGCCACCGCCTGCTCGGTCGCTTCTACCAGGCCGATGGGGAAGGGCCCCATCCGACCCTGGTGATGGCCCATGGCATCGCTGGGGTGGAGCTCAATCTGGACCTGGCGGATGCCCTGCGGGACGCCGGATGGAACGTCTTGACCTTCCACTACCGAGGGTGCTGGGGGAGCGAGGGACCTTACCGCATCGCCACCCTGGTGGAGGACGTGCGGGCGGCCCTGGATTGGGCCCTGACGCACCCCGTGGTGGATCCCCACCGGCTGTTCCTGTTGGGATACAGCATCGGGGGATGGGCGGCGGTGCTTGCGGCGGTCGAGGACCCGCGGGTCTATGGGCTGATCACCCTCTCAGCCGTCAGTGATCTGCGCACATGGACGCCTGAGGAGGCCATGCTCGCCGATTGGGTCCGTTTCATGCAGGGGATGACCGTGGACGCTCTGCGGGAGGACCTGAGGGCCCAAGCGGAGAGGCCCCAACCGGCCGATGTGGTGGATCGGCTCTCCCCCCGCCCCCTCCTCATCGTGCATGGGACCGCGGATCCCGTGGTGCACCATCGCCAGAGCCTCATCCTCCATCACCGGGCCGGCCTGAACACCGACCTCGCCTTGATCGATGGGGGTGACCACCGGTGTACCGGGCGCCGTCGGGTGATGATCCAGCGGATCCAACGCTGGCTGGAGCAGATCTGCCGATCGTGATGCGCGGATGGACCTGCTGGATACGTTGATCCAGATCAACTTCGTCATCGTCGCCGCGTTGTTGATCGCGGCGTTCTCCCTCCTCGCCTATCTGTTCGCCTACTATTTCCGGAGCCGGAGCGCGCGGGGGACCGCGTGGTTGCTGTTCTCGGTCTTCACCGTCTACCTAGGCGACTTGGTCCTCTTCTTCGTCGGAGATCCCCGCGCGGCTGAGCCCTGGCTGCGGCTGCAGTGGCTGGGCATCGCCCTCGCCCCGGCCGCCTACGCTCACCTCACGGACGCCCTGTTGGAGCGCACTGGCTCCTTCTCCCGGGGGCGCCGCTGGGCCGTGCGCGGTGCCTATGTCCTGGGGATCGCCTGGTTCCTGCTCGCTTGGCGGACAGATCTCCTGGTCCACGATGGGGCGACGGACGGCCGGGCGTTCCACCTGTGGGCCGGCCCCCTTTTCCCCTTATTCCTGGTTTACTTCATCGGCGGGGTGACATGGGGGGTGCTTAACGGGTGGCGGGCCCGTCGGCGGACGTTGATCTCGACCCATCGCCGGCGGATGACCTACCTGGCGGTCACGATGATCGCCCCGGCCATCGGGGTCTTCCCCTATCTGCTCCTGGTTGGCCGCACCCTCCCATCGCACCCCGTTGTGTTCTGGGGCTTGGTGGGCCTCAGCAACCTGATCATCGGGGCCATGCTGTTCGGCCTGGTCTACGCGGTGGCTTACCTGGATGTGCTGGTCCCGGACCGCGTGGTCAAGCAGCGCTGGATTGATTACCTGCTCCGGGGCCCGGTCCTGACGACCTTCGTGGTGCTGGTGATGTTCGGGCTCAGCCGGCTCAGCCACGCCCTCGCCCTGCCCCTGGCCCTCCTGCTCCCCCTCGCCGCCGTGGCCGCGATCGTCAGCTACGAGATCCTCAGCGGGTGGATCCGGCCGATCTTCGAGTGGCTCTTCCTGCGGCGGGACCTCTCGGAGCTGGCCCGCATGCGCCGGCTGAGTGACACCATGATCACCAGCCGGGATCTCCGGCAGTTCATGGAGGGGATCCTGGCCCTGATGTGCGAGACCCTTCGCTCCCCCACCGGGTTCGTGGTGCGGGTCACCCCGGCGGGGATCGAGCCGGTGGCCGCCTTCGGGTCCATCCAGCAGGCTTCCATGGAGGAGGCCCTTTCCATCGTCGAGGGGTCTGCCGATGGCCCCATCGTGGCCGATGGGTTCTGGGTATGGCCGCTGAGGAGCCGTGTGGATGGCCTCCCGCTGGGGGCGATCGCGGTCGCCCAGCCGCTGGGGGAGGTCCCGCTCGAGGCCCTCCGGGAGACCATCCCGGAATGGGTGGCCCGCGCGGCGGCCGCCCTGGAGGATCGGTTGCTCCAGGAGCGGGCCCTCAGCGCCCTGGAGCAGGTCGCTGAAGAGGTCCGCCGCTTGCGCCAGCCGGAGCCGGAGCCCTCTCCAGCGCCCTTGATCGAGCACCCCGAGTTCACGACATGGGTCAAGGAGGCCCTGGCCCACTACTGGGGTGGCCCCCGGCTGCTCCAGAGCCCCCTGTTGCAACTGCGGATCGTCCAGCAGGCGATGGAGGCCCATGACGGCAACCCGATCCGGGCGCTGCGGGCTGTGCTGACGGAGGCCATGGAGCAGCTCCGCCCGGACGGGGAGCGGAAGCTCACCGCCCCCGAGTGGCTGTTGTATAACCTGCTGGAGCTGCGCTTTGTCCAGGGCCGGAAAGTCCGCGAGATCGCCCAGCGCCTGGCCCTGAGCGAATCGGATCTTTACCGCAAGCAGCGGGCCGCCATCGAGGCGGTCGCCATGGTCCTGGCCGAGATGGAGCGCCGGGCAGCGCGCGCCTCGGGGGAGGAAACCTCCCCGCGACCCCTCGTGCCGAGCGGAGGCTTCCCGACCGCGGAGCATTCCGATTCTTAAACGGGGGCTCTGTCCCATACTGCGGGAAGGAGGAAGGGGTATCCGATGTTACGGATCGGACTGGATGCCCGGTTGCTGGCCTACCGACGGGAGGGCATCGCCCGATACATCCGCGAGCTGGCCACTCGCCTCCCCCAGATCATCGACGATCCCGAGGTTCGTCTGGTGATCTTCCAGAGCCGGAAAGACCTCCACCCGCTCCCCGCCGCGCCCAACGTGCGAATCTCCCGAGTCTGGACGCCTCCCCATCATCGCTGGGAGCAGCGGATGTGGCCGATCGAGGTGACGCTCCGGCGGGTGGCCCTCCTCCATAGCCCGGATTTCATCCCCCCCTTCACTGGCGCCTTCCGGCGGGTGATCACCGTCCATGACCTCCATTTCCTGAAATACCCGGACTTCATGACGGCGAACAGCCGGCGCTACTACGCCGATCAGATCCAACGGGCGGTCCAGATGGCCGATCACATCATCGCGGTCTCCCAGGCCACCCAAGCGGATCTCGTGAGGTATTTCAGCCTGCCCCCTGAGCGCATCTCGGTGATCTACGAGGCGGCCAGCGAGATCTACCGGCCGCTCCCGCCCGAGGCGGTGCGGGAGGTCCTAAGCCGCCTGGGTCTGGAGCCGGGGTATATCCTGTTCGTGGGGACGTGGGAGCCGCGGAAGAACCTCCCGATGCTGCTGCGCGCCTACGCCCGGCTCCTGGACCGCCGTCCCGAGGCCCCGTTGTTGGTCCTGGCCGGTCGGCGCGGTTGGCTCTATCAGGAGATCCTGGAATGGCCCTATCGCCTCCACATCGCCGATCGCCTGCGCTGGATCGAGGGGCCAGATGATCCCACCCTCGCTGCCCTTTATAACGGCGCGGCCTTCCTTGTTTTTCCCTCGCTCTACGAGGGGTTCGGCCTACCCGCCCTGGAGGCGATGGCGTGCGGCACCCCGGTGGCCGCCAGCGATCGAGGGGCCCTGCCGGAGGTGATCGGCGACGCCGGCCTTCTCCTCCCGGCGGAGGACGAGTCCCGCTGGGCGGAGGCGATGGAGGCGCTCCTGGAGGATGTGGAGGCGCGAGAGCGGATGCGCCGGAAGGGCCTGGAGCGCGCCGCGCAATTCTCGTGGGATCGCGCGGCGGCGGAGACCTGGGCGATCTACCGGCGGGTCCTGGGTCGGTAGGCGAGGGGATGATATCTGTGGG
The DNA here is from genome assembly GCA_041641155.1 of Thermoflexus sp. GTDB lineage: Bacteria > Chloroflexota > Anaerolineae > Thermoflexales > Thermoflexaceae > Thermoflexus. Next base: position 3,172 of record JBEPYX010000005.1, on the reverse strand, counting down.
AAGGACCGAAAACCTGTGGGCACGCCGGGCGCTGGCATGATCCTCTTTTTGGCCCCTGAACTCCCGGATCCCCCGAACAAGGGGGGGGCCATCCGCGCTTACCACGTGCTGCGGCGGTTGGCTCAACTGGCACCGGTGGTGGTGTTGGCGCCCGCGGAGCGGAGCGACGGGCCGCCCTCGGCCTGGCGATCCGTGGCGCAGGAGATCCACCTTTTCCCCTGGCGTCCGCGGCCCCTGCGGACCCGGCTTCGGCAGATGCTAACCTCCCCCCACCCGGATCTGGCCTTCCGGTATCGAACGCCTGCCTTGATCGAGGGGCTCCAGCGCGTGCTTCGCGAGCGCCCCGTCCGCGCCATCCACATCGAGGGCCTCGAGATGGCCTGGGCGGTGGAGCCCCTGTTGGATTCCCCTCCCGGCCTGCGGCCAACCCTCGTGTTGGACGAGCTGAACGCGGAGTATCGGTTGCAGGAGCGGCTGTTCCAGGCCGACCGGTGCGATCCCCGGCGCTGGCTGGGGGCGTTGTATTCCGGGATCCAGGCCCGTCGCCTGCGGCGCTACGAGGCCCACATCGTGCGCCGGGTGGATCACGTGATCGCCGTCTCCGAGCCGGACGCCAGGGATCTCCAGGCGCTGGGGATGGCCCGTCCGCCGGTGGTGGCCCCAAACGGGGTGGACACCGCCTTCTTCCATCCGGAGGCAGTTGCGCCGCTCCCCCTCGGCGAGCCCGCCTTCGTGTTCACCGGGTCCATGGATTACCGTCCGAACGTCGATGCGGCCCTGTGGCTGGCCCGGGCGGTCTGGCCGGCGGTGCGCGCCGCTCTCCCCCAGGCCCAGCTGTACTTGATCGGCCGCCGCCCTTCCCCCGCCGTGCAGCGTCTTCAGGAGATCCCGGGCATCCACGTGGTCGGTGAGGTCCCCGATGTGCGCCCCTATCTGGCAGGGGCCACCGTCTATGTGGCCCCCTTGCGGGCGGGCGGGGGGACGCGCCTGAAGATCCTCGAGGCGATGGCGATGGGGAAGGCCATCGTGAGCACCCCCATGGGCTGCGATGGGCTGCCGGTGGTGGATGGGGAGCACGTCTGGCTGGCCGACGGGGAGGCGTTCGCCGCGGCCATGGCGACCCTGGCGCGGGATCCCGCCCGACGGCGGGCCCTGGGGGAAGCCGCCCGCCGCCTGGCGGCTGCCCACTACGACTGGACGCAGACGCTCGCCGCTCTGGAAACCCTCTATCGGGCGATCCTGGGGTTGGACGGAGGCGCCTGAGGGCCAGATCCCCGCATGCCCCAGCCGGGCCCCTCATCGCGCTGTCTATCATCATGTTGGGTGCAGGGATGGAGGCTCGGACGGTGCGCGGCCTTGCAGGACCCTCCACCCGCTGCGGTGCTTCCCAATGAAAGGATTCGCCCATTTCCTCTCCGGCGTCGCCCTGGCGACGTTCTTCCCCGATGTGGTGCAGGAGGCGGCGCGGGGCGGCATCGGACCGGCCCTCGCGGGGATCGCCGCCATGCTGCCCGACGTCCTGGATTTCCGCTTCGCCCGCTGGCTGGAGCAGCCGGACCGAGCAGTGGATCCCGCCCCGGATCCGCCGGACCCGGTTGCGATCGCCCGGGCGATCCAACAGGCGGCAGCGCAGGCGTGGGCGGAAGGCCGCCCCATCCGCCTGTGGCTGCACACCCTGCGCCTGGGGCCCGACGCGTGGCGGCGATACACCGTGCGGTTCGACCTTGAAGGATCGGCCGTCGAGGTTCGGATCGGCCCAGCGGTGCGCACCGGAGGGCGCCCGATCCCCGGGACGGATCCGGGGCGCCCGCCGGCCCGCCTTCCCCTGAACCTCCCCATCCGCTACGACTATGATCCCGAGATCACGGTGGATGTGTTCTCCGGCCCCTCGCTGGCGTTCCAGCCGGAGGGAGGGGCGGTGCGGATCCTGTTCCTGCCCTGGCACCGCGCATGGAGCCATTCGCTGGTGCTGGCGGCGCTGTTCGGGCTCGCGGCGGGGCTCCTGGGCGGGGCGCGGATCGGGGGGCTCGTGGGACTCGGATATGCCCTCCATATCCTCGAGGATCAGATGGGATGGATGGGGAGCAACCTCTTCTGGCCGTTCACCCGCCGCCGCATCCCGGGCCTGAGATGGATGCGAAGCGTGGACCCCTGGCCCAACTTCACCGCCGTGTGGCTTTCCATGGGGCTCATCCTGTGGAACCTCGATCGCTTCTCGCCGTCCCCGCATCTGTCCCCAGTCTTCCTCCTGCTGGCCCTTCCCCTGCCGCTCCTCCTCCGGTGGGCTGGCCGCCATCCCGCGCTGCGGGACTGCTGGGAGGAGGAGGATCCGGATTGACATCGGGCGCCCCGGCGTCCGCCGCCTCATCCGAGGCAGCGCTTGGCCCTCCGCCTGGCGGCAGGACGATGGGAGGCGTATCATTGGGGCGACGCCGTTGTGCTTCGCGCTGTGAAGCGGGCCCTTCTCCCCAGATGGGAGGATCGCCGTGGGGAAGCGCGCGCTGGTGCTGTCGGGCGGGGGCGGGCGGGGGGCCTACGAGGTCGGAGCGATCCGCGCCCTCTATCGGGCCGGGTGGATCCCCGAGATCTTCGTGGGGACCTCCATCGGCGCGGTGAACGCCGCGGCCCTCGCTGCGGGTTGGACCGCCGAGCGGCTGGTGGATCTCTGGCTTCACCTGCGAACCCATCATATCCATCGTCCCCATTGGCGGATCTGGCGGAGCCTGCTCACGACTGCCCCGCTGCGGGCGACGCTGTGCCGCCACCTGGACTTCGACCGCCTGAACGATCCGGACAACCCCCGCACGCTGCTGGTGATGGCCACCGATGTGCGCCGCGGCTGCCCGGTCGTCTTCGCCAACCGGCCGGTCCCCAAAGCCCGGGCGGTCCGTATCGGCCCTGAGCATCTGCTGGCCAGCTGCAGCATCCCCTATGTGTATCCGATGACGCCGGCGGAGGACAGCCTGTTCTGGGATGGGGCGGTGATGGCCAACACGCCGCTGAACGCAGCCATCGAAGCGGGGGCGGATGAGATCGTGGTCGTGTTGCTCGCGCCGATGCCTGGCCAGGCTGGCTGGCCGCTCCCCCGCCATCCTCTCCAGGCCATGGCCCTCGTTCTCGACCTCGCCCTCCTGGCGACCTTCGAGAACGACTACCGACAGCTGGAGGCCGT
>JBEPYX010000004.1:0-22267 GCA_041641155.1 Thermoflexus sp. | reverse complement strand
ACCGGCAAACCTTGGCGCTTCGACGGCCCGCGCCGGTGGGGGAGGGTGGCAGGGATCCATTGAAGGAAGCCGCTTCCCGGAAAAGCGTTATAATCGGAACCCTGTGGAAGCCGGTGGGGCAGGGACGACCCCATCGGGAGCACAGGGTCAACATCTTGCGGAGGAATCGCCGTGGAACGGACGCTGGTCTTGATCAAGCCGGATGGGGTGCAGCGGGGACTGATCGGGGAGATCATCGCCCGGCTGGAGCGCCGTGGGTTGAAGATCGTGGCTATGAAGATGATGCAGATCTCCCCCGAGCTGGCCGCCCGCCACTATGCCGTTCACCAGGGCAAGCCTTTTTATGAGGACTTGATCCGCTACATCACTTCCGGCCCGGTGGTGGCGATGGTCGTGGAGGGGCCTCGGGCCATCGAGGTCGTGCGGAAGACCATGGGCGCGACGGATCCAGCGAAAGCGGAGCCCGGGACCATCCGGGGGGACTTCGGCCTCACCATCGGCCGCAACCTGGTCCACGGCTCCGATGGGCCGGAGACCGCCGCCTTCGAGATCGGGCTGTTCTTTCGGGATGAGGAGATCCTCTCCTACCCGCGGGATGGGGATCGGTGGATCATGGACGGATAGCGGGCGGAGGCGGCCCGCTCTGCTGCCGGCCTCTATCGCCCTTCCCTAGGGTGATCACCCAGCGCCTGCAGGGCCTGCTCCAGGGTCTCCGGATCCTCCACCCGGAGGACACGAACCCCGGGGGCGATGCGGCGGATCAATCCGCATAGCACGTCCCGAGGGCCGAATTCGATGAAGGTCTGCACGCCGTGCTCCACCATCCAGCGGATGCTCTCCGTCCATCGGACCGGCGCGGTGAGCTGCTGGGCCAGCTCGGCCCGTAAGGCTTCCGGGTCGTCGGCCAGCGGGCGGGCCTGCACGTTGCCGACCACCGGGACGCGCGGCGCGGCGAAGGAGGTGGCCTTCAGGGCCGTCCGGAAGGGCTCCACAGCGGGGGCCATCAACGGGGAGTGGGCGGCGATGCTGACGGTCAGGGGGACGACCCGCTTGGCCCCGCGGCTTCGGGCGAGCTCCCCCGCCCGGGCGACGGCGGCCTGGCCGCCGGAGATCACCAGTTGCCCCGGGCAGTTGTCGTTGGCCACCACCACCGTCTCGCCGGTTTCGCGGGTGGCCTCGGCGCAGATCTCCTCCAGCGCCGCCCGATCCATCCCCAGCACGGCGGCCATCGCGCCCGGCCGCAGCTCCCCCGCCCATTTCATCAGGCGGCCCCGCTCCTGCACCAGACCGAGGGCATCGGGGAAGGAGAGGGCGCCGGCCACCACCAGCGCGGTGAACTCCCCCAGGCTGTGCCCGGCCACGAGATCCGGATCGGGCCCGCCCCGGGCCCGCCAGGCCCGCCATGCGGCGATGGACACGGTGAGGATGGCGGGCTGGGTGTAAAAGGTGTCGTTCAGCTGCGATTCAGGCCCCTCGAAGCACAGCCGCGAGAGGGCGTATTCCAGTCGGGCGTCTGCCTCCTCGAACGTGGCGCGGGCCTCGGGGAAAGCGTCGTAAAGGGCCCGGCCCATCCCCACGTATTGAGAGCCCTGACCCGGGAAGACAAAGGCGAGGCGTCCGTTCATGCGTTGCTCCTCGGGTTCGGGGTGAAGGTCTGGACGATGCGGTCGATCAGCTCGAGGAAGAAACGCTGCCGGAAGCCAGCGATGAAGGCAAGCAAATACATGAACAGGGGGTTGGCCGGCGTGGGCGTCCCCTGGATGGTGAGGAAGCCGACGGTAACGATCATGTAGATGATCATCCCGATCATGCTCCCGAGGATCGGCTGGACGAGATACCACATCACATACTGGCGATCGAAATCCCGCTTGATGGCCACGTGCCAATAGAGACTATAGAAAATCCCGCATACCCCGCCCAGGCCGCCCCACATGATCGGCTCCCAGATCCCTTCGTAGCCCGGCGGGACCACGCGGGCGCTGTAGCCCCGGCCCATCGTGAGGGACCAGAGATAGAACCCCAGCCAGGCCAGCCCCCAGAGGAAGACGAACAGCCCATAGGTGTAGGACCAGCGCCAGAGCCGGCGGGCGATGGCATAGCGGGTTTGGGCCAGGCTGTAATAATATTCCGCCTCATCGTATCCATCCGGCGCCGTGAGCGCCTCGCGCGCCTGCTTCAACCAGGCCAAGGCCTGCTCCGCCGTCCCTGGGTCAGGGATCGCCCCGGCGGCGATGCGCCGATACAGTTCATCAATCCGCGCATTGAGCTGGCGGATGTGGGCCTCGTCGGCGGAACGCGGGCGGGCCGCCGGCGGTCTCTCGGCAGGGGGGATGGAAGGTCGGTCCATCGGTGGCTCTCCTTCCAGATAGGTTTCCGCAGCCACCTCCGGCGCCGGCGGGGTGGGGGCGGGGATCTCCGGCGTCAGGAGCCCGGGGATGCGCAGCGCACGCATCGGCGCCCGGGGGTCCACCTGAACAGCCTCGGCGGGCGCGGCGGCGGGCTCCCAGCGCCATGCCGGCGGGGGCGCCCAGTTGGGGATCTCGGACGGTGTGGGGATCGTATACGCAGCTTCCATAGCGAGGAACCGGAAGCCATCCCCATCCTCCGAAGCCGCTGCGGCCGGCGCTCTGCCGGGCGCGCCGGTGGGCTCCGAAGCCGAGGCCGCTTCCGGGGTTGGGGGAGGCTCTCCGGGCGATCCGCCCTCCGGGGTGGGGAGGGCGGCCGCCGGCGGCCCCGGATCGGGCGCGGAGGTCGACGGTGTCGGCGCGGGGGCCTCCGGCGGTTCCGCCCACTCAGCGAGCTCGGCGAACAGCGCGCGCCCCTTGCCCCGCAACGAGATCTCGGGCTTCGCTCGTTTCCCCATCGCCGTGCTCCTTATCCTCTCCCGGCCTCCCCGACCGCTCCGGCGGCGGCCCGTGCGCTTTCCTCGATGAGCGCGGCCAGCCGGCGATAGGCCTGGGCGCCGGGATGGCTGGCCATATAATCCAGCAGGCTTTGGCCGGCGACCGGCGCCTCGGCGAAGCGGATGCTTTGGGGGATGAAGACCTGGAACACCTTCCGCCCGAAAGCGGCCGTCAATTCCGAAAGCACATCCCGATGATGGCGGAGATGAAGCTGCACCATAGTCGGCAGGATCCCCAGCAGCTCGATGGAGAGCCCCAGCTGCTGGCGCAACCGCCCGATGGCGATGAGCATCCCCTTCAAGCTGCGGAGGGAAAGGTAGTCCGGCCGGATGGGGATGAGGAACGCATCGGCAGCGGCCAGCGCGTTCACCGTCAGCGGGCCCAGCCCCGGGGGCGCATCGATCAGGATATAGGCGTATCGGCCGCGGATCGGCCGGAGGGCCTCGCGGAGCCGGTGCGGCCAGCGCGGGCGCTGGTGCAATCCCATCTCGGCCTGGTTGAGCTGGAAGGAGGCCGGGGCCAGGTCCAGGTAGGGCCGCACGGCCCGGATCACCTGGGTGATGGTGAGGTCTCGCAGGAGCACGGCCTCGATGGTCGGGGAGAGGTCCTCGGGAAGCCCTAGGGCCGCCGTCAGAGCCGCCTGGGGGTCGAGATCCACCAGCAGGGTGGGGGCGCCCCGCTCCGCGAGGGCGACCCCGAGGTGGACGACGGTGGTGGTTTTGCCCACCCCCCCTTTCTGGCTGACCACGGCGATCGTTCGGCCCACGCAGACCTCCATCCCCCAGGGGTGGGCCGCTGGAGGCCCTTAGGGGGCGGGGGGATCTCCCCACCAGCGGCGGAGCCGTTCGGCGATCTCCCGTTCATGGCCTTGATCGGATGGCACGTAAAAGCGGGCCCGGGGGAGGCCCACCGGCCAGTAGGACTGGCGGACGAAGTGCTCGGGAAACGCGTGGGGATACTGATAGCCTCGCCCGTGGCCCAGGGCCTCGGCGTCCCGGCTGGCGTCTTTCAGATGGGCGGGGACCTCGCCGGTGCCGTGCATCCGCAGGAACTCCAGCGCCTGGAAGTAGGCGCCGGTGCTGTTGCTCTTGGGCGCGGTGGCGAGATACAGCGTGGCCTCGGCCAGGTGATAGGCCGCCTCCGGCATCCCCACCCACTCCAGGGCCTGGGCGCAGGCCGCCGTCACCACGATGGCCATGGGATCGGCCAGCCCCACGTCCTCGGCCGCCAGGATCAGCAGGCGCCGCATGATGAAGCGAGGGTCCTCCCCCGCCTCCATCATTTTCGCCAGCCACAGCAGGGCGGCGTCTGGGTCGCTGCCTCGGACCGATTTGATAAACGCGCTGATCGTATCGTAATGCGCCTCCCGGTCGTAGGCCAGCGCCCGCCGTTGGACCACCGCCTGGGCGATGTCCATCGTAATGCGGCGGACCCCATCGGGGCCGGGGGCGGTGGCGCTGACGGCCAGCTCGAGGGCGTTCAGCGCGCTGCGGGCATCCCCTTCGCTGAGCCGAGCCCAGAAGCGGAGGACCTCCTCCGGGGCTTCGATGGGCTGCCCGCCGTAGCCGTTCTCCGGGTCGGAGAGAGCCCTTCGGAGCAGAAGGAGGACTTCCTCTTCCGTTAGCGGCTGGAAGGCGAAGACTCGGGAGCGGGAGACCAGGGCGGGGGTGACAGCGAAATAGGGGTTTTCAGTGGTGATACCAATGAAGACCAGCGTCCCGTCCTCCACCGCGGGGAGCAGGGCATCCTGCTGGACGCGGGTGAACCGGTGCAACTCATCCACGATCAGGACGGTCCGCCGGCCATACAGGCGACGGCGTTCCTGGGCTCCCTGGATCACCCGCCGCAGATCCGAGAGCCCGGCGGTGACAGCGCTCAGGGTTTCCACATGGGCGCCGGCGGCCTGGGCGATCAGCCTGGCGAGGGTCGTCTTCCCGGTGCCCGGGGGCCCCCAGAAGATCATGGAGTTCAACAGCTTCCCTTCCTCGATCAAGCGCCGGAGGGGGGCGCCGGGCCCGACCAAGTGGGTCTGGCCCACGAACTCCTCCAGGCGCCGCGGGCGCATACGCGCCGCCAGCGGGGCTTCCCGTCGGAACGCATCCTCTCGCCCCCGCGCGAAGAGATCCTCCATCCCACTCATTCTCCGTTTCCTTTCCGGCCACCGGGTTTTCCGCCTACCCGATCCCAGCAGCGCCACGGACGCGGTCCTTCCCTACCGCGCCCCATGTGCCCCTCGCCCCTCAGTTCTCACCTCCCCGGGGCACCTCCGATCCGCCCTCCGCCGGCGGGCCTGGGTGCCCGAGGCGGGCCCGCCGGGGATGCGCCCGGCAGTGTTCCGCGCGGATGATGGCGAGGATGTCGCTCACTGCCTCGTCCAGCCGTTGATCCCGGTTGACCACCACGTAATCGAAATCCGCCCAGTGTTTCAGCTCCTCCTGGACCGCCTGCAGCCGCCGGGCGATGGATTCGGGGGTCTCGGTGCCGCGGGCCCGCAGGCGTTCCAGGAGCTCCTCTTGGGAGGCGGGGATAACGAAGATGAAGATGGCCTCAGGGATCAGGCGGCGCAGGGTAGCTGCCCCCTGCACATCCACGCGCAGGATGACATCCCGGCCGCTGGCCAGCGCGTTCTCGATCTCCCAACGAGGGATGCCCTTGTAATCTCCGTAGACGATGGCGTATTCCAGGAACTCCCCCGCGCGGATCCCGGCCTCGAATCGCTCCCGGGAGAGGAAGTGGTAATCCACCCCGTTGACCTCGCCCGGGCGCGGGGGGCGGGAGGTGGCGGTGACCACGAAGTGAAAGGGGACTTGAAGCTCCTTCATCCGTCGGATGAGGGAGTCCTTCCCGGCCCCGGAGGGTCCGGAGATCACGACGATCAGGGGCGGGGTCGGACGCTGGGCCAGCCCCTCCAAGGTGGAGGGGTCGGGAAGGGAGATCGTCTCCGGCGCCTGGGCGCCTTTCCGGTCGCTCATCGGGATCTATCGAACCGAAGGCCATGGGTTTTCCTCATTTTACTGTAACTTGCGGTCGGCCTGGAGGAGAGGGGCCACCCCGACGAGCCTTGACCTGGCCGGCGGTAGTGGGCAGGGTAGGTATAATGAAGAGCGAATCCCGGAGCGCGGGGGGGAAGAAGATGCCGATCTATGAGTATCGTTGTCGGCGATGCCGGCGTCGGGTCACGGCCTTCTTCCGCACCTTCTCCGAGGTGGATCACAGCCAGGTGTCCTGCACCTACTGCGGCAGCCGCGATCTGGTCCGGCTGATCTCCCGGGTGCGGGTGCTCCGTTCCGAGGAATCCCGGCTGGAGTCCCTGGCGGACGCGGATTGGATCGGCGATGTCGATGAGAAGGATCCCCGCTCCATCGGCCGCTGGATGCGCCGGATGACGCAGGAGCTGGGGGAGGAGCTGGGGGACCTGGGGCCGGAGTTCGAGGAGGTGATCGAGCGCCTGGAGGCGGGCCAGACGCCGGAGGAGATCGAGAAGGCGATGCCGGAATTGGCCGGAGAGGGGGGCGAGGGCGAGGAGGCGGAATCCGACGGGGACATGGATTGAGCGGTGCCCGGGCGCGCCCCAGGCCTCCCCAGCGGGCGCTGCTGCCGAGGATGGAGGGACCGTGAGCGCGGACCCGAAGCCCATCGCATCTTGTTGTGAAAGGAGAACCGATGGAAGCCCTGAGGGAAGCCATCCGCCGGCACGGCCGTCACCTGGGCCATGGCATCATCAAGGTCGATGCCTTCCTGAACCATCAAATTGATCCGGTGTTGATCGCGGCGTGCGGCCAGGAGCTCGCGCGGCGCTTCCGCCCCCTGAACCCCACCAAAGTGTTGACCGCGGAGATCTCCGGCATTGGGCCGGCGCTGATGACCGCTTACGCCCTCGGCATCCCCCTCGTCTTCGCCCGCAAGCACAAGCCCCTCACCATGGGGGACGATGTCTTCTTCGCCACCGCGCCCTCCCATACCAAAGGCGGGGATGTCACGTTGCTGGTGGCGGCGGATTATCTCCGATCTGGGGACCGGGTGTTGATCGTGGACGATTTCCTGGCCACAGGGGCGACGATCCTGGCCTTGGCCCGGCTGGCCCAGGCGGCGGGGGCGCAGGTGGTGGGCATCGGGGCGGTCATTGAGAAGCGGTTCGAGGGCGGGCGCGATCGCCTGAAGGCGCTGGGCGTGCCCATCGAGTCCCTGGCCGTGGTGATCGGGGTGGAGGGCGATCGAATCCTGCTGGAGCCGGATGGCTGAACAGACGGGGGGATGAGAGCGTGGAACCCATCCCGATCCTGAAAGGTCGGCGGATCCTCCTGGGGGTCACGGGGGGGATCGCGGCGTATAAGGCCGCGGATCTGGCCAGCAAGCTGACCCAGGCGGGAGCGCAGGTGGATGTGGTGATGACCGAGGCGGCCACCCGCTTCGTCACCCCGCTGACCTTCCACGCGCTCACCGGCCGGCCGGTGTGGACAGACCTCTGGGCTCCGACCGCGGAGACCGCCGTCCCCCATGTGGCCTTGGGGGAGGCCGCGGAGCTGGTGGTCATCGCCCCGGCCACCGCGGATTTCATTGCGAAGATGGCCCACGGGCGGGCGGACGATTTGCTCAGCGCCCTGTGCCTGTCCACCCGGGCCCCGATCCTCATCGCCCCGGCGATGGATGGAGGGATGTGGGCCCACCCCGCGACCCAGGAGAATGTGGAGCGCCTGCGGGCCCGGGGCGTGGAGCTGGCCGGCCCGGCCTACGGGCGTATGGCTTCCGGCCTCTGGGGCTGGGGGCGGATGGTGGAGCCCACCGAGCTGCTCGGGCACATCCGGCGGGTCCTGGGCCGGAAGGGGCCGCTGGCCGGGAAGCGCGTCGTGGTGACGGCCGGCCCGACCCACGAGCCCATCGATCCGGTGCGGTTCATCGGGAACCGCTCGTCAGGGAAGCAGGGCTTCGCCTTGGCCCAGGCGGCCCTGGATCGGGGCGCGGAGGTGGTGTTGATCACCGGCCCAGTGGCGCTGGAGACCCCGGTGGGCGTGCGCCGCATCGACGTGGAGACCGCGGCGGAGATGGCGGAGGCGGTCTGGCGGGAATGCGAAGAGGCGGACGTCCTGGTGATGGCCGCCGCGGTGGCGGATTACCAGCCCGCCCAGGCGCAACCCCTGAAGATCAGGCGAGGGGGGTCCCTCACCCTGGAGCTGATCCCAACGGCAGACATCCTCGTCGGGGTGGCCGCCCGGCGGGCGGAGCGGGGGAAGCCCCGCGTGGTGGTGGGCTTCGCGGCGGAGACCGGGGATCTCCTCGAGAACGCCCGGGCGAAGCTTCAGGCCAAGGGGCTCGACCTGATCGCCGCCAACGATGTGCTGGAGCCGGGGGCGGGTTTCGCGGGGGAGACCAACCGCGTGACCCTGATCGACGCGCAAGGCCACGTCGAGCCGTTGCCCTTGATGAGCAAGGCGGCCGTCGCCGAGGCCATCATGGATCGCGTGGTCCAGCTTCTGAGCGGGCCCTCATGAATGGGGCGGATCCCGGACCTCCGCGCCTGGGGGATGGGGCTGCGGGCCGCGGATTGCCTCCCACTCCCCCACGCTTTTCTCCATTCCCCTCGGCAAGCGCCCTTATGGCCATCCGGTCAAGATGGTGGGCAGCGGGTTCATCAACAGCCGGAGGGGGACGATGGCGTAGGTCTTGAACAGCATCGCCAGGATCGGGAGGGTGAGGGAGCTATGGAAATCTGCCCGCAGGGCGGCGGCGATCGGCGCCAGCCGCCACGTCCAGGGGACGGTAAGGCTATAAAAGATCATGGTGAGGATGGCGCCCACCAGGACCAGCCACCACGCGATCCCCGAGATGCCCCCTAGGAAAGGATCCATAATCCCCAGGAAGGTCAGACGAGTCTGCCGGTATGAGACGAAGTTTAGGATCTCCAGCCCGATGTAGGCGATGAGGAAAAGGGTGATGTAAAAGAAAATGGCGGTTTCAATGGTGATCACACCGACCGCCTGAGTGAACGCGTTTACCAGGGACTCCTGGAGGCCCAGGGCGAGGAGCATCGCGAGATACACGGAGGCCAAGCTCAGGATCTGTTTGATCAGGCCTCTGCGGCCGCCGATATACGTGCTGATCAAGGCCCCCAAGACCAACACCATGTCGAACACCATGCTCCCCTCCGAATCGAACGCCAAGGACAGGACCTCCGATGGGCGCCCGCGCATTCGATTATACGGCGATCCGATCTCCCTCGCCGCCCCGATCTGTGTCCCGCGCGGCCCGGAGGCTGGGGGGATCCCGAGGGGGAGCCCGCGTTCCCCAGGCGGGAGAGCTCTGGGTTAAACTTAGATCAAACGGGGGGCGCTCGGGCCAGGTGCTCAAATCCTCAGGCGAGTGGGCCGGGCCTGAAGCCCTATCCTAGATCTAGATATCGAAGAGGAGAACGATGCTGAAGCGGATTTTGGGGAAGATCATGGGGGATCCCTCGGATCGCTGGCTGCGCCGCTGGGCTCCGCTGGTGGAGGCCATCAACCGCCTGGAGCCGGAGTTCGAAGCCCTCACCGACGCCGAGCTGCGCGCTATGACCGACCGGTTCCGGGCGCGGATCGCAGAGGCGATCGCTGTCCCGCGGGAAGCCCACCGCCAGGCCTATTTGGCCTGGCTGGTGGAGCGCAATCCGGAGCGGCGCGCGCAGCTGGAATACGAAGTGAAGCAGCGCCTCACGGAGCTGCGCCAGGCCGAGGAGGCGGTCCTGGAGGAGCTCCTCCCCCAGGCCTTCGCCGTCGTCCGGGAGGCCGCCAAGCGGACCTTGGGGCTGCGTCACTACGACGTGCAGTTGCTGGGCGGGATCGCCCTCCACTTCGGCAAGGTCGCCGAGATGAAGACCGGCGAGGGGAAGACGCTGGTTGCCACGCTCCCGCTGTATCTCAACGCTCTGCTCGGCCTGGGCGTCCATCTGGTGACGGTGAACGACTACCTGGCCCGGCGCGACACTCGCTGGATGGGCCCGATCTACCATCTGTTGGGCCTTCGGGTTGGACTGCTGCAGGCTGGCGAGGGTAACGCCTATATTTACGATCCCGATTACGACGCGGGGAAGGAGGACTTCGCGCAGCTGCGTCCGGTCTCGCGCAAGGAAGCTTACCTGGCCGATATCACCTATGGGACGAACAACGAGTTCGGCTTCGATTACCTGCGGGACAACATGGCCTTCACCCTCGAGGCGCGGGTCCAGCGCCTGGAGCGGCCGCACCGCTATGCCATCGTGGACGAGGTGGACAATATCCTGATCGATGAGGCGCGGACGCCGCTGATCATCAGCGGCCCGGCGGAGGAGGCCACCGAGGAATACATCCGCTGGGCGCAGATCGTGAAGCAGCTTCGGCCCGGGGATTACGAGATCGACGAGAAGCACCGCACGGTCCATCTCACGGATTCCGGCTACGATCGGGTCGAGCAGCTCATCGGCAAGCCTCTCTTCGATCCGGAGCGGCCCGAGGAGCTGACCCCGGAGCAGATGAAGATGATCCACCACTTGGAGCAGGCCCTCAAGGCCCAGTTCCTGTATCACCGCAATCGGGATTACATCGTGCAGGGCCGCCAGGTGGTGATCATCGACGAGTTCACCGGCCGTCTCATGCCTGACCGCCGCTGGTCCGACGGCCTCCATCAGGCGATCGAGGCTAAGGAAGGAGTGCCCATCCGGCCGGAGAACGTCACCTACGCGACCATCACCATCCAGAACTATTTCCGGATGTATGAGAAGCTGGCCGGGATGACGGGCACAGCAGCTACTGAGGCCGAGGAGTTCCAAAAGATCTACGGCCTGGACGTAGTGGTCATCCCCACCCACCGCCCGATGATCCGCATCGACCACCCCGACGTGATCTACCGCACCCAGGAGGCCAAGCGCCGGGCGATCCTGCGCGAGATCGTGCGGATGCACACGATGGGCCGGCCGGTGCTGGTGGGCACCACCTCGGTGGAGGCCTCGGATTACTTGAGCAAACGCCTGCAGGGGGAGGGCCTGCGCTGGCTGGCGCTGGTGGACCTGGTGAAGGATGCGTTGCGGCGCCGAGAGGGGCAGGGGGAGGATAGCCCGCTCTCCGAAGCGGACCGGGAGCTGCTCGGCCAGGCCCCCGAGAAGCTCCCTTTCGGGAAGCTCCGCGCCTGGGCGCGGGCGCTGGGGGTGGATCCGGACCCGTTGGCCCCGGCGAACCTGGAGCGCCTGATGGCCCTGTGGGGGGTGGAACGGGCGGATGCGCTCCGGCGGGTCCTGGAGCAGGGGGTTCCCCATGAGGTGCTGAACGCTCGCCACCACGACCGGGAAGCGCGCATCATCGCCCAGGCCGGCCGGGTCGGAGCGGTGACCATCGCCACCCACATGGCCGGGCGCGGCGTGGACATCAAGCTGGGCGGCGAGTTGCCCGAGGAGGTCCTCGGGGACGTGAACCGGGTCCTGCGCCGGGCCGGGTTCAACCCTTATGAGATGACTTTCGAGGAGCGGGCGGAGGCGCTGCGGCGGCTGGATCCTTCCCAATATGGGCTTTACCGGGAGGCGGTGCAGCGCTTCCTGGAACATATCGAAGGCGAGCGCACGGTGAAGGCGCTGGGGGGCCTGCATGTGCTCGGCACCGAGCGCCACGAGGCGCGGCGCATCGACAACCAGCTGCGCGGCCGTGCCGGCCGTCAGGGAGACCCCGGCTCCTCGCGCTTCTACCTTTCTTTGGAGGACGATCTGCTCCGGCGGTTCGCTGGGGACCGCCTGCGGAGCCTGATGGAGCGGGTGTGGGGGGACGACGATGAGCCGCTGGAGCATCCCTGGCTGAACAAAACCATTGAGGAGGCCCAGCGGCGGGTCGAGGGCTACAACTTCGACATCCGCAAGCACCTTCTGGAATACGACGACGTCCTCAACCGCCAGCGGGAGCTGATCTACGGCCAGCGCCTGCAGTTGCTCCTGCGGGAGGACCTCCATGATGATCTCTGGGCCATGGTGGAGGCCGAGGTCGGGCGCCGGTTGCAGCAGATGAAACCAGGGGAGGGCTGGAAGGTCATCGAGTGGCTGGATAACATCCAGCCCCCCATGGTGCTGAGCGACGGGCGGTTCCTGCCCTCCTTCAGCCTGTCGCTCCTTCTGGAGCGCCTGGAGTCGGGTACCCCTTCCCTCCAGGGGGTGACGGCGTTGCTCCGGGAAGCCGCACAGGCGGCGGCGGCCCATTGGGCCGAGGCAGCCGCCCGCGCGGTCCAGGCGGTGGCAGAGCGTAGCCGGGAGGCCCTCGGCGATTGGGTGGACGCCGCCGAGCGGGCCTTCGAGGACTGGATCCAAGAAGGGGCGGAGGTTCGTCAGGCGCCCAACCTGCGGAGCCTCGTGGAGCGGGTGCGGGAGCTGACCGGCTTGGAGATCCGCCTGGAGGGCTTGCGGACGTCGGTGCCGGAGGAGGTGCGGGAGCGCCTGAAGGAGGCGGTGCGGGAGGCCGGACACCGGGCGTTGCGCTGGCAGGCCCTGACGGCTGCCGCCCGCCGGGCGGGCGTTGGGCTGACCGTCCACGAGGCCGACCTGCTGGAGGCCGCCTGGGACGAGCTGGCGGAGATGGTCCGCGAGGGGATCCTGCGGGAGACCCAGGCCCGTCTGGATGCCCATCTGCGCGAGGTGGAGGGGATTCTGGCCGATCGCCTGGATGGGCAGCGGGATCCGGCTGCGCTGGCCCAGGCGATTTGGGAGGCTCAGTTCGCCCGGCAGGTGGCCTTCGATGCGAAGTCCCACCAGCGGGTGACGTATGCCCAGGTCGTGTTCCCGCTTTCGTATCGGGCGGGGCAGCTGCTGGAGGAGATCCCACCCGCCGAGCGAGGTGTGCGGATCCTGGAGCATCTCCGAGGGGTGCTGGAGGCCCGCGAGGAGGAGCTGGGCCGCGCCGTCTGGGCCTCGATGGCGGAGCAGCGGCCGGTGGATCTGGAGGAGGCGGCCCGCCTCAGCCTGATGAACTGGCTCGGGGCGGAGCGCTGGGAGGCGTTGGCCGAAACGCCCTTCAGGCGCTGGGAGCCAGCGCTTCAAGAGGAAGCCGTCCGGTTCTTCGGGCGTCGGGCGTTCTCAGCGGCCGCCCGCAACCTGCTGCTCAGTCTGATCGGTCAACTTTGGGTAGACTATCTCACGGCCATCGAGAACCTGCGCCAGGGGATCGGGCTGGAGGCCTTCGGCCAGCGGGATCCGTTGGTTGAATACAAGCGGCGGGCTTTCGAGATGTTCCAGGACCTGCTGAACAACATCCGCGCGGAGGCTGTGCGGCGGCTCTTCTTGATCCTGCCCACCGGGCAAGCCTTGGCTCGGGAGCGCCGGGGCGCGTCAGGGGCCCAGATGCGGGTCCAGTCGGGGGCCGCCCCTCGCTCCGTCGGGCGGAACGATCCATGCCCCTGCGGCAGCGGGAAGAAATACAAGCATTGCCATGGCCGTCCGGGAGCGCCTCCCTTGCCGGGGGCCACGGCGCTCCCGTCGTCCACATCCGAACGCCGTCGCCGATGACGCAGGTGGGCCCCCGGAGACTGGGTTTCCTCTGAATTGGGACGCAGGTGGGAAAGGAGCTCGCGATGGGTCGGCGGAGGAAGCGCCCCGATGGATTCTCGGCTCGCTTAGATCTGCGCCGGGGTCGCCTCCATCTGGACGAGCGGATCGCCAACGCCCTGGCGCCGTGGCTGGGCCGCCGGCGGTGGGGGCGGATCGAGGAGTGTATTCGGAGCATTTTTCCATCCTGGTCCATCGTGGAGGAGGGAATCCGGAAGGGGGAGCCTCGGGAGGGCCACGTGTGGTTGACCTCGCTCGCCCTCCCATGTCGCTGGACCGCCTGGCCCGGACGGTCCGCTCATTCCCTTCGGCTGGATCTGGAGCCGCTCATCCCCGTGGAGCGCCTGGCCCAATGGGAGGTCCTGAAGGAGCCCCTCTACGTGCTGGATGGGGAAGGCCGGGTGCTCTGGTTGAACGCGGCGGCCTCGGACTTCTGGCGGCTTCCGCGCGAGAACTTCCTGGGGCGCCTGATGTGGGGGTGGGTGAGCCCGGCCCAGCGGGGCGCCCTGGAGAAGGCATGGCGCCAGCTCTTCCATAAAGATCTCCCGGCCACATGGGAAGTCATCTTGGGCGTGGAGGGGGAGCGCGGGCCGGCCCGCTGGCTGGCCGCCCCCGGCCCGACCTGGGGGGTGATCCGCCAGACCGTGTCGGGCGTCGAAGAGTGGCTTCATCGTGGGCTCTCCCAAGCCTTAGGGATGCTCGCTGAGCTGAGCCATCATCTCCATCATCCCCGCGCTTTGATCTCCAGCGCCCTTCATCTATTGATGGAGATCTGGAAAGCGGATGCGGCGGCCGCCTATCAGGTGCAGGGACGGCAGCTGGAGCTCTTGGTCAGCTTCGGCCTGGACGAGGGGTTCTCCGCCCAGTTCGGCCGCCTGGAGCTGGACGAGTCGGTATACACGACCTTTGTAACCCATCGATACGCTTGGTATATCGAGGACATCCGCACGGCCGACCTGGCCCCCATCACGCGCGTGGTCTCGGAGCGGGCCGGGATCCGCACCCTGGTGATGCTCCCACTGATCCACGGCGGGGCCCCGCGGGCGCTCCTGGCCTTCGGCTACCGCTGGCCCCGGCCGGCTTCCCCCATGGAGCGGGAGTTGCTGACGCTTCTGAGCGCCCAGATCGCCCTGGCCCTCGTAACGGCGGAGAATCTGCAATCGGCCCATGCGGAGCTGGATCGGCATCGAGAGGCGCTCGCTCAGGTGTCGGATGTCGGTCGGGGGGTGGCCCACATCGCAGATGGGAAAGAGTGGCTGGACCTCGCGCTGAAGGTGGCGGTGGGGCGGGCCCAGGCAGAGGCGGGGGCGATTTTCCTCTTCGAAGAGGAGCGCGGGGCGCTGGCCCTCGTGTCAGCCCTCGGCTTCGAGAGTAGGGGCACGGATGCGATCCCGTGGGCTGGGATGGATTCCGCGGTGGACGCGTCGGAGGGCTTTTTGCCTCTCTCTTGGGAGCATCTTCCCCCTCCCCTCCAAGAGGTGTTGCCTCCCGCCGTCTTCGCCCATGCTGCGCTCATGCCGTTGCGGTTCGCTGGTCGGCAGGTGGGTTGGCTAGCGCTCGGATGGGGGCTGCATCCTCCCGCGTTGACCGAGACTGAGGTCCGTTCGATCGAGGGGTTGGGCGGGCTGATCGCCTCCACTGCCTCCACGCTCCAGCGATTGGACCAGATCCGAAGGAAGGCCTCCATAAGCCTCCGGGAGCGTCGGCGTGGCCAGCTGATGAAACAGCTGGGCCGGGCGATGGCGGAGCAGGCGGCGGAGGCAGATCCTGAGGGGATCCTACGGCGGACGGTTGTGCTGGCGTGCGAGCTCTTCGGCGGGGATCATGCCCAGATCTGGATTTGGGATGCTTCGAAGCAGGCGCTCGTTTTGCGGGCGACCACGGACCCCGAGCGGGATCCCATCGGGCGGCGGTTGCCCCGCGAACGGGTGATTGAGCTTCTAGGGGGGTCCCTCTCCGAACCGAGAGCCCTCTTGGATACAGGGGACCTGAGGCCGGCGGGCGAGGCCGCCGGTGCAGCACCGCTGGCGCGGCAGGCGCTGGTGGTGCCGCTGGGGCACGGCCGGCGGACGCTGGGTTATCTGACGCTCTGGGCGGAGGCGGGGAAGGATTTTCAGGCGGAGGAGCGAGAGGCCGTTCATCTCCTAGCCTTCCATACCGCCGTCGCTTTCCAGAACGCCGTCTCGCGTCAGGAGGCCCAGCGGCGCATCCGGGATCTGGGGGCGCTGGTGGTGGGGGCGGCCATGGCCTCTTCCACCCTGAGCCCAGAGACGCTCCTCCGGCAGGCGGTGTGCCATCTGGTGGGGGTGCTTCAAGCAGCCTATTGCGCGATCATGCTCCTGGACACCTCGGGGGAAGCGCTGGTCGTTCGAGCGGATTGCGTCCATCCGGAGCGACACACAGAGAACTCTTCTCCACCGGAGATCGGCCGCTGCTATGCCTTGGCGGAATACCCGGCGATGGCGCGCCTGTTGCAAGGGGGGGATTTCCTCATCGTCCGGACCGATGATCCCGAAGCCGATGCCCAGGAGAGGATGCGGCTTCAGGAGTCCGGTTGCTCGGTCGGTCTGATGCTCCCCTTGTGGGCGCAGGGTCGCGCCATCGGTTTGATCGAGATCCGGGACACGCGGTTGGGGAATTTCACCGAAGAAGAGATTCAGTTGGCCCGGGCGCTGGCGGATCAGATCGGCGTGGCCCTGGCGAACACGATGTTGTATGAGGCGGAGCGGCGGCGGGTTCGTCTGCTAGCGGCGCTGAGCCGCATCTCCCAATCCTTGGTGGCCCTCCTGCGCTCCGGGGAGGTGTTCGAGACGGCGGCCCGGCTGCTGGTGGAGGAGATGGTGTGCGATGGAGCGGTCGTTTTCTTGATCTCCCATGAGCCTTCCTGGGCGGAGGTGGCTGCTTCATCGGGCCTGTTCTCGGAGCATCTCCCGAAGGGGAGCGTCTGGCCGATCACGGGAGCCCTCGCCTGGAGCGTGGAGCGCGATATCGTCGTTCGGATCCCGGATATCCTGCGGGATCCGAAGCTTATGCCCTTCGCCGTGGAGGGAGCCCAGCCCGCTCGCTCGGCGATCATTGCCCCGCTTCGCGTGGAGGGTGTCGTAGTCGGCGCCCTGGTGCTTCTTTCGATCCAGCCCGACGCCTTCTCCCCCGATGACGAGCCTCTCTTCCGATCCCTGGCGGATCACATGAGCCTGGCGCTCCACAACGCCCGGCTTTACGAGGAGTCCCAGAAGCGGATCGCCGAGCTCACCACCCTCCAGGAGATGGCCGCTCAGGTCACTGCCACCTTGGATCTCCGCCAGGCTCTGGAGACGGTGGCTCAGCGCCTCATGGAGCACACCCGCGCCGATCGCGTATACATCCTGCTTGGTCCAGAAGGGGAGCGCTGGCGCTCCGGGATTACCCGCACCCGGAGCGGAGAGGTCCTCTTCGAAGCGACCCACTCTGGCCTAGAGGCGGTGGCGGAGACCGTGATCCGATCGGCCCGTCCTCTGCTCATCCCCGATACGGCGGTGCATCCGCTGTTCCAGGGCCCGGAAGGGCAGGCCTGGGGGATCCGAGCCATCGCGGCGTTCCCGCTCCGCCACGGGGGTCAGGTGATAGGCGCCCTGCATGTCGTGTTTGAGTCCCCCCGGCTGTTCAGCGCCGATGAGCTTCGCTGGCTCAGCACGGTGGTGGATCAAGTGGCGGTGGCGATTGCGAACGCCCGCCTCTATGAAGAAGCCATGAGCCGCCTGAGGGAGCTGGAAACCATCCATCGCGCTTCAGAGATCATCGTCCGCTTCGCGGACCTCGATGCCCTGATCGAGCAGATCATCCGGCTGCTTCAGGAGGAACCGGCCTTTCGGTTCGTCGCCCTCTTCCTAACCGATCCTCGGGATCCCAACATCTTGGTGCGATATCGAACAGGTTCCCGGGAGGAGGAGAGCCGGCGCGCATCCCGCCTCCGGTTGGGGGAGGGAGTGGTGGGGCGCGCCGGCGCGTCCCGCTCTCCTGTGCTGGTTTCGGATGTGCAGCGCGATGAAGGATATCTGCCCATGATTCCCTCAACCCGCTCGGAGCTCGCTGTCCCCCTTCTCATCGGCGACCGCCTGGTGGGCGTGCTGGACGTCCAAAGCCCGGAGCCGGGGGCTTTCCGCGAGGATCACGTCCGCTTTCTTAGCGCGTTGGCGGGGCAGCTGGCCATCGCCCTGGAGAACGCACGCCTCTTCCATCAGGTGCGGCGCCGTTTGAACGAGCTGCACATTCTTTACGAGGTGATCACCGCAGCGACAACCGCCCTGGATCCGGAGCTGGTGATCCGCCAAGCCCTCCTCGCGATCCGGCGGACGCTCGGGTTCGAGGCGGTGGAGTGCCTGTTGCTGGAAGAGGGAACGGGGCGCCTCCGGAGCTACGGCCATTATGGGTTCTCTGAGCAAGCATTGCAGGTCCCCCTGACTATCCATCAGGGGATCATCGGGCGGGTGGTCCGGACGGGGGTACCCGCTTTGGTCCCGGATGTCACGCAGGACCCGGACTACGTGGAGGCGGATCCGCGCACGCGCTCTGAACTGGTGGTCCCCATGCGGGTTGGGGAGCGGATCATCGGTGTACTGAACGCGGAAAGCCCCCGCCCCAACGCCTTCACGGAGGAGGACCTGCGCCTAATGACCACGCTGGCCGGCCATTTGGCAGTGATCCTGGAGAATGCCCGTTTGTATCGGGAGACCGCCCAGCGCCTGCGCGAGGTCACCACGCTCTATGAGTTCGCCCGCCGCATGAGCACCACCTTGGACCTGGGGATCCTGCTGGATTCAGTGGTGGTGACCCTACGGGAAGTCCTCCGTTGCCGGGCAGCCAACATCATGCTGTTGAACCCAAAGACCGAGATGCTTGAGATCCGGGCCGCCGCGGGGGTCAAGGACCGCTGGCGGCATGAGGCCCGCCTGCGGGTTGGGGAGGGGATCGCGGGCCAGGTGGTCCAGGAGAAACGCCCCATCTACGTCCCGGACACCCGTGAGGATCCCCGCTTCGTGGTGTTCGATCCTTCGGTGCGCTCTCTCATGTGCGTGCCGCTGATGGTGAGCGATCGGGTGATCGGTGTCCTCTCAGTGGATCATGAGGTCCCCCACGCGTTCCAGCCGGAGCACGAGCGCCTGCTGACCATCGTCGCCACCCAGGCCGCTGCTGCCATTGAGAACGCCCGTCTGTTCTACGAGTTGAGGGCGCATGCGGAAGAGCTACGCCGGGCTTATGAGGAACTCCAGGAAGCGGATCGCCTGAAGGATGAGATCGTGCAGAACGTCTCCCACGAGCTGCGCACGCCCCTGACGTTTATCAAAGGTTACGTGGACCTCCTTCTGGACGGCTCGATGGGGCCCTTGACGGAGGCACAGCGGGAGGCGGTGGAGATCATCGCAGAGAAAACCAATCTCCTGACCCGGCTGGTCAGCGACATCGTCACCCTCCAGCGGATCGAGCGGGGGACGCTTTCCTGCGAGGCGGTGGACATCGTGGCCCTGGCGCGGGTTGCGGTTCAGAGCTTTCAGCTCACAGTGACCCAGCCCGGCCTGGAGATCACGATGGAGGATCCGGGAGGCCCGCTGATGGTATGGGGGGATCGGGAGCGGCTCTCCCAGGTTCTGGACAACCTGCTCCACAACGCCGTGAAATTCAGCCCGAGCGGGGGGCGGATCACCGTTCGCATTGCGGACCATGGGGATCACGTCCTGGTGTCCGTCCAAGACACCGGCATCGGGATCCCGCCGGATAAACTGGATCGCATCTTCGATCGGTTTTATCAGGTGGATGGCTCGACCAAGCGGCGGTTCGGAGGGATGGGGCTGGGCCTGGCCATCGTCAAGCGGATCGTGGAGGCCCACGGAGGGCGGGTCTGGGCGGAGAGCGAGCTGGGCAAGGGCAGCACGTTCTATTTCACCATCCCCAAGCCCTCCGCGGCGGCCTCCGACGCGCTGCTGGAGTTCCTTTTCGGTGAGCCTTGAACCCTGCTTGCCTTCAAACTGATGTTGGGCAAGGGATCTCGAGATGATCCTTCGAGATCAAGAAAGCGACGTATCGGGATCGCTGGGGCGACCCCCGGAGTGTGTGCGCTGGCACCTCCGGCAGGGGCCAGCGGCCCAGGCGTGGCGCTCCATCCTGCAGCGCCTCCCTAAGATTGACCTACACCGTCATCTGGAAGGATCCATCCGCTTGAGCACCCTTATGGAGATCGCCCGCCGGCATCAGATCCGCCTGGGGTCGGGGCCGGAGCCGGCGGAATTGGAGGCGTTGATCCGCTTCACGGCCAGCGAACCGGCGGATTTCCATCGTTTCCTCGCCCGGTTCCAGTTCCTCCGTTTGTTTTACACTAGCGAGGAGGCGATCCGCCGCATCGCCTACGAGGCGGTCGCCGACGCCGCCCTCGATGGCGTCCGGTATCTGGAGCTTCGGTTCAACCCTGCGGCGCTGGCCCAGGCGCGGGGGTTCCGCCTGGAGGAGGTCACGGAGTGGGTTCTGGAAGGGGTGGGGCAGGCCCAGAAGGATTTCGATATCCGGGTGCGCCTGATCATGACCATCCTGCGGGGGGAGGACCCGGAGGTCGCCTGGCGGATCGCCCGCCTGGCGGTGGCCTATCGCCCCTACGGTGTGGTGGCGCTGGATCTGGCCGGGGATGAGGTGCGTGCGTCGCCGAACCCGCTGATCCCGGTTTTCCGCTGGGCCCGAGAGCAGGGGCTTTTCCTAACCATCCACGCCGGGGAGGTTGGCCCT
The DNA here is from genome assembly GCA_041641155.1 of Thermoflexus sp. Taxonomy (GTDB): domain Bacteria; phylum Chloroflexota; class Anaerolineae; order Thermoflexales; family Thermoflexaceae; genus Thermoflexus. The sequence continues at coordinate 2,092 of JBEPYX010000004.1, read as the reverse complement.
CCCTCCAACATCCGCCATGCGATCCTCGTGATGGGTGCGCACCGCATCGGCCATGGGATCCAGGCGGTGCATGATGTCGAGGTCCTTCATTTGCTCCATGAGCGAGACATCCCCCTTGAGGTCTGCCCGACCAGCAATTTGCAAACCGGGGCCGCGACCGGGTTTCACCGCCATCCCCTCATCGATCTCTACTGGCTGGGTCTGAAGGTCACCCTGAACACGGATGATCCCAGCATCAGCGACACCACGCTCACCGATGAATATCTGTGCGCGATGGCGGGGATGGGCCTGCAATGGAGGGATCTGCTCCGGATCCTGGAGAACGCAGTGGAGGCGGCTTTCCTGAGCCCGGAGGAGCGCCAGGCCCTGGCGCAGCGCCTCCGGCAGGAGATCCAGGCGCTCGAGCGGAGCCAAAGCCCGGGGCAAGCCAGGGCGTACGCATAGCTTCGATCCGGAAGCGGTGGTGGGATCGTGCCGCAAGCGCGCTGGCGGATTTGGTGCCTCCTGCTTTATAATGATCAAGAAGGACGGCCAGGGCTTCCGGGCCTTCCAGATATGGCACTTCCGAAGGGTTCCACCATGGAGGTCTCAAGGAGGTTCTCATCCTCATCGCGGCTTCAAGAGCCGGTGTTGGTGCTGAACGCCAACTTCGAGCCCTTGAACGTCTGTTCTCTCCGTCGGGCGATCGCCCTCGTGCTCAGCGGGAAGGCCGAGATCCTGGAGAACGGTCGGGGTGAGGTGCGCACCCCCTCCCGGGTTTTCCCCTGTCCCTCGGTGATCCGATTGCGCTATGTCGTGCGGCGCCCACCCCGGCGGCTGCGTTTGACGAAGCGGGAGATCCTGAGGCGGGACCATTACACCTGTCAGTATTGTGGGCGATCCTCGCCTCAGCTCACGGTTGACCACGTGATCCCGCGGCACCGGGGCGGGCAACACACTTGGGAGAACCTGGTTGCCGCATGCCCGGCTTGCAACCGCCGGAAGGGGAACCGCACGCCGGCGGAGGCTCACATGCGCCTCCTCCGCCAGCCTTTTGAGCCTGTTCCCACGGCTCGCTATCTCTTCGGATCCCATTTGCGGGAATACGTGGAGTGGCGGAAATATCTCGAGGGATGGTGAGCGGGAGGGCGAGGATGCCGTTCCATGAGTTCGGGCGCTGGTTCATCCTGATCGGGATCTTCTTTTTGGCCTTCGGCCTGCTCTTCATGTTGATCGGGAGGGTTCCGGGCTTCGGACGCCTGCCGGGGGATATCCTGATCCAGAAAGGGAACTTCGTTTTCTTCTTCCCGCTGGCCACCTCGATCCTGCTGAGCCTGGTGCTCACCCTGCTGCTGAATCTGGTGCTGCGGCTCTGGCGGTGGTGAGCCTCGTCCGGCGCCGGAAGTTGGAGGGCGATGGGCGGCGGTGGCGATCCTTGTCCTTAGGAGGTCGCCGTGGAGGCGTTCCGTGTCGAGCGGGATTCCTTAGGGGAGGTGCGGGTCCCGGCCCACGCCCTTTGGGGGGCCCAGACCCAGCGCGCGCTGGAGAACTTCCCGATCAGCGGGATCCGGTTCCACCGGGATTTCATCCGCGCCCTGGGCCTGATCAAGTATTGCGCCGCCAAGGTCAACCACGATCTGGGCCTGCTGGACGAGCGGCGGGCGAGCGCCATCATGCGCGCGGCCCGTGAGGTCATCGAGGGGAAGTTGGACGAGCACTTCCCCCTGGACATCTTCCAAACGGGGTCGGGGACCTCGACCAATATGAACGCGAACGAGGTGATCGCCAACCGTGCTATCCAAATCCTGGGCGGGACGATCGGATCCAAAGAGGTGCACCCCAACGATCACGTGAACTTGGGGCAATCCTCCAACGATGTGATCCCGGCAGCCATCCATATATCGGCCTATCTGGCTGTGCATGAGCGGTTGCTCCCTGCCCTTCGGCATCTCCACGCGGTCCTCCTCGACAAAGCCCAGGAGTTCGACGACATCGTCAAGACCGGCCGCACCCATCTCATGGACGCTATGCCGATCCGCTTGGGCCAGGAGTTCTCGGGCTACGCCAGCCAGATCGAGCATGGGATCCGGCGGGTGGAGGCGGCCCTGCCACA
>JBEPYX010000003.1:0-22776 GCA_041641155.1 Thermoflexus sp. | reverse complement strand
CCTCTTTGGTCCCCCTCCTGGAGCGGATCCGCGATCAGATCCCCACGGTGAAGGCCTTCGTGGTCATGGGCGACGCCGGGACGACGCCGACGACGTTGCAACCTGCTTTCGACTACGAAGCCCTGCTCGAGGAATCCCCCGACGCGCCCTATCCGTGGCCCCGCCTGGATGAAAACGCGGCGGCCGGCATGTGCTATACCTCCGGCACGACGGGGAACCCCAAAGGGGTGGTCTACAGCCACCGGGCGATCTTCCTGCACTCCATGGCCCTCTGCTTGGCGGATACCTTCGGGATCTGCGAGCGGGACGTGCTGATGCCGGTGGTCCCGATGTTCCACGCCAACGCCTGGGGGCTGCCCTTCGCGGGGGTGATGGTCGGCGCCAAGTTGGTTTTCCCCGGGCCGCACCTGCAGCCCCGGGACATCGCGGAGCTGATCCAGAGCGAACGGGTGACCGTGACGGCCGGGGTGCCCACGATTTGGATCGGGCTTTACGCCCTGCTGGAGCGGGAGCGCTACGACCTCTCGAGCCTGCGGGTGATGCCCGTGGGCGGCTCGGCCATGCCGCGGTCCCTCATCGAGGCCTTCGAAAAGCGGTTCGGGATCCGGATAGCCCACGCATGGGGGATGACCGAGATGACCCCGCTGGGCACCGTGGCCAACCTGAAGAGCTACATGGAGGACTGGCCGGAGGAATCACGCTTCGCGGTCCGCGCCAAGCAGGGCCTGCCGGTGGTCGGCGTGGAGATCCGCGCGATGGATGATCAGGGGCGCGAGGTGCCCTGGGATGGCCAGACCATGGGCGAGCTGCAGGTCCGCGGCCCGTGGGTCATCCGCGCTTACTATAACGACCCGCGCACCGCTGAGGCCTTCCAGGACGGTTGGTTCCGCACCGGGGATGTGGTGACGATCGACCCGGAAGGCTATATCCAGATCGTGGATCGCACCAAGGATCTGATCAAGAGCGGGGGGGAGTGGATCTCCTCAGTGGATCTCGAGAACGCCCTCATGGCCCACCCCAAGGTGCTCGAGGCGGCCGTCATCGCAGTGCCGCACCCCAAATGGCAGGAGCGCCCCCTGGCGGTAGTGGTTCCGCGGCCGGAGTTTAAAGATAGCCTCACCAAAGAGGAGCTGATGGAGTTCCTGCAGCCGCGCTTCGCCAAGTGGTGGCTGCCGGACGACATCGTGTTCGTGGAAGCCATCCCCAAGACCAGCGTGGGCAAGTTCGATAAGAAGGTGCTGCGGGAGCAATTCCGGGAATACCGGCTGCCAGGGACGTCCGACTGATCCGCCGGGCTCGTGGGGGTGTCGGAAAGAAGCGGGCGCTCCAGCGTGCCGCCACCGGCGAAGCCTCCGCCCGCCGGGCGCCGGAGCGCCCGCTCTCCTTTGTCCGCGTTGGACGATCACAACCTCACACCCTCCCTCGGAGGTCATGCCGAAGGCCCCAAACTGGCGTCTTATGACGCCGCGCCCATCCACCGGGTAAATGCCTCGACCGGCCGACGGGGTTTCGGGCGGGGCGGCCCCGCAGGGAACCCCACCAAGATCATCCCCTGGGGCTCCCAATCCGCCGGCAGGCCCAGCACCTCCCGCACCACCTCCGGGCAGAACAACGGCGCACAGATCCAGCAGGCCCCCAGCCCGAGGGCGTGGGCCATGAGGAGCATGTTCTGCCCGGCCATCGCCACGCTCTGGACGGCCATCGTCCGCTCCGCCGCCTGGCGCCGTGCATCCGGGTAGCGGTCCATCTCCGCCATTGAGAGGCAAACCAAAACGGCCAGCGGGGCGGCAACGATCCGCTCCCGCGACCGCGCGACCTCCTCGGCGATCCGTTCCTCCGGAACCCCATCCCGCCGCAGGTCTTCCGCCAGGCGCTCGCCCATGGCCTGCGCCAGCCGGGCGCGGACATCTTGGTTCTCCATTACCACAAAGCGCCACGGCTGACGGTTGTGGGCGGACGGGGCCCAGCGGGCGGCCTCCAGCAGCGCCGCCGCCCACGCCCGCGGGATCGGGTCCGGGCGATAGCGACGGATGGAACGCCGGGCGCAGATCTGCTCCAGCAGCGCCCGGGCCGCCGCTGGGAGGCTCTCCATCAGGGGGTCCATGGGACATCCTCAACCCCGTGGACCGCGTTGGCCCATCGGGCCAGCATGAAGAGCAGATCCGAAAGGCGATTCAGATAGGCCAGGATCCAACCCGGTACCGGCTCCTGCCGGTGGAGGGTCACCACTGCCCGTTCGGCCCGCCGGCAGACCACCCGGGCCACATGGAAGGCCGCGCTCATCGGATGGCCGCCGGGAAGGACGAAGACGCGGGTGGGGCCGGCCACGGCCTCGCACTCATCGATCCATGCCTCCATCTCCGCGATCCGCCCCGCGGGCGGGGCGGGCAATGCCGGGGACCGATCCGCCACGGCGGGATCCAGCGCGAGATGGCTCCCGATGACGAAGAGATCCCGCTGGATCGTCCGCAGGCGCTCCAGCCAGGGGGCCGGGAGCCCCATCGCGCCCAGCCACCCCAGCCAGGCGTTCAGCTCATCCACCGCCCCATAGGCCGCCACCCGGGGATGATCCTTCGGGACCCGGGTCGGGCCCATCAGCTGGGTCGTGCCATCGTCGCCCGTCCGCGTGTAGATCTTCATCCCGATCCCACCGCCACGAGGATGATCGAAGAGGCTCACCAACCCGAAACCTTTCCCGCATCCGCCTGTCGAAGGATGCGGGGAGGGACCCGCCGCGACTCGAATCGACCTAGGGCGCCAGCTGCCACCACAGCCACGCGATCCCCATCCCCAGCAATGCCCCCACGAACACCTCCATCGGGGTGTGGCCGATCAATTCCTTCAAGCGTTGCTCGCTCAAGGGGCGGCCGGCGAACACTTCGTCCAAGATCTGGTTCAGGATGCGGGCCTGGATGCTGGCCGCGCGCCGGACCCCTGCCGCGTCATACATCACGATGAGGGCGACGATCAGGCTGATGGCGAAAGCCGTTGAGGTCAGGCCCTCCCGCAGCCCCACCGCGGTGGCCATCGCCGAGACCAGGGCGGCGTGGGAGCTGGGCATGCCGCCGGCGCTGATCAGCAGCCCCAGGTTCAGCCGCCGGCGCCGCCCCCACTCCACTGGGACCTTAGAGGCCTGCGCCACCGCCCAGGCCAGGAACGCCGAGACCAGGACGGGGTTCCGGACGAGATCGCCGGCGTTCATCGCTTACCCCTCGAAGGGGGTCAGGCGGATCGCCCCCGACTCATCCCGTTCGATCATCCGGACCCGAAGCTGGGCCTCCTGCAGCAGCTGCTGGCAGCGATCGGCGAGGGCCCGCCCCCGCTCGTAAAGGGCCATGGCCTCTTCCAGCGGGAGCCCACCGCCCTCCAAGGCCCGCACGATCCGCTCCAGCTCCATCAGCGCTTCCTCAAACGTCAACTCCTGGATGGCTTTCCCCATAGGCGCCTCCCTCCCTGCGCCGGACGCTGAACCCGGCTCCCTCAGATCGTGGAGGAGAGCACCTGGAGATCCGGCGCCGCCTCCTCGATCGCACGGGCGATGGCCTGCACCCCCTGCTTAAGGGCCTCCGTCGGCCGCAGCCCCCCGATCTCCGCTGGCTTCAGGATCCAGGCCCCCGGCCCATGGGGCTGGAACACGAGGGCTACGGTCTCCACCCACGAGCCCTCCGCCATCAGCAGCTCGATCAGCAACCCCTCCCCTTCCACCGGGCGATACAGCGCCTTCACCCGCCAGATCGTTTCCCCATCCTGCCACAGACGCCCCCGCAGGGCCTCCACCACGCGGCCCAGCGCAGGCGCCCCTTTCCAGATCCGGTGCGGCATCGCCTCCTCCGGGCGCATCATGCGGGGGAGTGCAGGCGGGGGCACCGGATCCGCCCGCCGCCAGACAAAATAAAAGCACGCCCTCCCGGCCGCCAGGGCCTTCCGCTCATAGCGGGTCGGCTCCCGATCCGGCAGCGCATGCACCCACGGATCCCCGAAGGCGCTCCGAAGGCCCGGCGTCCGTCCCAGCGCCTCGGCGATCCAGAGGGCATAATCGGCGTCGTCGGTTGCGATGAGGAGCGCGCCGCCAGGGCGAAGGCGGTGGGCTGCCAAATGCAAGAACCCCGGCGTCAGCAGCCGCCGGTGGTGATGGCGGGCCTTCGGCCATGGATCGGGGAAATTGATGTAAAGCCCATCGATAGTCTCCGGTTGAAAAAGCAAGGCCAGGGCAGCGAAGGCATCTCCCACCACCAGGCGGACGTTCGTCAACCCCTCCCGACGCAGCCGCTTGAGCGCCCAACGCGTCGGCTCCAGGGCCCGCTCGACCCCCACGAGGTTGGCCTCTGGCATCCGGCGGGCCAGGGTGGCCAGGAAGGCCCCATCGCCGAACCCGAGCTCCACGTGCAGTGGGCCCTCCCGGCCGAAGCATGCGGCCCAATCCGTCGGCCAGGGGAGATGCCGCAGCTCCAGCAGCCAGCGCGGATCCCCGAGCTGGAACCGCGGGGGTGGGATCGTTCCCTGCTCAGCCAAGGCCTCCCCTCCGGGTTGCGATCGCTCATCCCTCAAGAGCCGGCTCCCTCGCAGGCCGCTTCCGAAGCCATGCCTCCGACGCGCCCCGCGGGGAGAATTATAGAGCATGGCGTCGCGGCCCTATCGCCCGCCGGGCCGGGGCCTTCGCATCCGGATCCTCGAGGAGTGAGAGGGCGGATTTCATGCGCGCGGGGCCAGGCGGGTCCCTCCCCCGGGATGTGTGCTTCACGGCCCCGGTGGAGGACGGCCGGCTGATCCTTGCGCTACAGACGCCCTACACTGTCGGCCAGGCTCGGTTCCCCTTCGCCGGCTGGGACGGCGAGGTGAAAGTCGAGGGGACGCTGCCGGTGGGGCCTGCTTCCGCAGACTACGGCCTGATCGTCCAGGCCCAGGGGGGTCGCTTCGATCGCTTCGCTGCTGTCCGGACAGCGCAGACTACCGACCATCTACAGGTCCAGGTGCAGGGGACCCGAGATGCTCTTCCGAGTCAATGGCGTCGAGGTCGCCCGCATCCACCGGGAGGCGCCCGGGGTCCGGGGGCAGGTAGGGGTGAGCATCGGGGCGATGGCCCCGGGCGGCGCCCGTGTGGTCTTCGATCGGTTCATTGCGACGGAGGATCGCTGAGAACGGCGGGCTCAGCGGATCGCGCGCTCCGTCTCCGCGTCGAAGAGATGCATCCGGTCCATGTCGAAGAGCACGCGAATCGTGTTCCCCACCAAAGCCCGGGTCCGCGGATCCACCCGCGCAACGAAGGACTGGCGGTCGGCCACCAGATGCAGGTGGATCTCGCTCCCCATCAACTCCCGCACATCCACCCGCGCCTGGACCTCCGCCGGGTGGTTGAGGGGCGGGGCGAACTCGGGGTCATAGATATGCTCCGGCCGCAGGCCGAAGATCACCCGCCGCCCGATGTGGGGGCGATACACCGCCACCCGCTCCGGGGGAACCGGCACGCGGAAGGCACCGGTATCGATCCACAGCCGGTCATCCTCAGGCACCAACCGGGCCTCGAAGAAATTCATGGGCGGCGAGCCGATGAACCCGGCCACGAAGAGGTTCTCCGGTCGTTCGTAAAGGTTCTGAGGGGTGTCGACCTGCTGGAGCACCCCATCCTTCATCACCGCGATGCGGGTGCCCATGGTCATCGCCTCGACCTGGTCGTGGGTCACATAGACGAAGGTCGTCCCCAGCCGCTGGTGCAGCTTGATGAGTTCTGCCCGCGTCTGGACCCGCAGCTTGGCGTCCAGGTTCGAGAGCGGCTCGTCGAAGAGGAAGACCGCCGGGTCGCGGACGATGGCGCGGGCCACCGCCACCCGCTGACGCTGGCCGCCCGACAGCTGCCGCGGCTTGCGGTCCAGCAGGTGCTCGATCTCCAGCATGCGGGCCGCCTCCCGCACCCGCCGCTCGATCTCGGGCTTGGGGACCTTGCGCATGCGCAGGCCGAAGGCGATATTGTCGTAGACGTTCATGTGGGGGTAAAGGGCGTAGGACTGGAAGACCATCGCGATGTTGCGGTCTTTAGGGGGGACCTCCGTCACATCCCGATCCCCGATGTAAATCCGCCCGCGGGTGACCTCCTCCAGGCCAGCCAGGAGGCGCAGGGTCGTCGTCTTGCCGCACCCGGAAGGGCCGACCAGCACGAGGAACTCCCCATCGGGGATATAGAGCGTCAGGTCCTTCACCGCCACCACATTCCCGAACTGCTTGGTCACGTTCTCGAACGCCACGCTCGCCATTGGGCCTTCCCCCTGATGGAGATTCACATGCCCCGGATCCACCCCCGCGAGGGGCTACTGTGTGGATCGGGATCCTTTTTTTATTTTAATTGAAGAGTAACCGGTTGAGGCAACGACGCCGCGCCCCAGACCGCTGCCGGATCCGCCGGATGTCCCTCCGGATACGCTGATGCGGGGCAGTTCCGAAGGGCCGCCCGCTGAAACGGTCAGCATGTTGCCGAGGGAGAGTTAGGATCATAAAATAAACATAATATGCGGTTTGAAAAACCTCGATCGCTGCGGCGTTCGGAGGCAGAGGGGATGCGTCGCATCGGGGTGATGACCAGTGGAGGGGATGCGCCGGGCATGAATGCATGCATCCGGGCGGTGGTGCGCACCGCTGCCTATCACGGCGTGCGGGTGCTGGGGATCCGCCGAGGGTTCCAGGGCTTGATCAACGGGGAGATCGTGGAGCTTCACCCGCGGGACGTCGGCGGCATCATCCAGCGCGGCGGGACGATCCTCCAGACCGCCCGTTCGAAGGAGTTCATGACGGAGGAGGGGCAGCGCCAGGCGTTGCGACGGCTGAACCAGGCCGGCATCGAGGGGCTGGTGATCATCGGCGGCGATGGCTCCATGCGCGGGGCCCTCGCCCTGCACCGGCGCGGCGTCCCGGTGGTGGGGGTGCCCGCCAGCATCGACAACGACATCTGGGGCACGAACATGAGCATCGGGGTCGACACGGCCCTGAACACCATCATCGAGGCCATCGACCGACTGCGGGACACGGCGTCCTCGATCGGGCGGGCCTTCCTGGTGGAGACGATGGGACGGGATTGTGGGTATCTGGCCCTGATCGCCGGCCTGATCGGCGGGGCGGAGATGGTGCTGATCCCGGAGCGGGAGACCAACCTGGAGGAGGTGGCCCGTGCGGTGATCGACGCCTACGAGCGGGGGAAGACCCACGCGCTGATCGTGATCGCAGAGGGGGCACCCTACCGGACCACGGAGGTGGCCAAGTTCCTGGAGAGCCATCCCATCGGGTTCGACGTGCGCATCACGATCCTGGGCCATATCCAGCGGGGGGGCAGCCCCACGGCGTTCGACCGCCTCTTGGCGACCCGCATGGGGGTGAAGGCCGTGGAGGCCTTACTGGCCGGGGAGCGCGGGGTGATGACCGCTCTCCAGGGCCGCGAGATCGTGACCATCCCGCTGGAGGAGGTCGTGCAGCGAAGGCGGGAGGCCAATCTCTCCTATTACGATATGGTGTTGATGCTGGCGCGCTGAAGCGAGCCGGCTCAGGCGCGCGGGGAATGCTCCGCCGCCGGGCCGGTTTCCCCCCGCAGCGTGGCGATGGCATGGGGCAACACCCGCCCCAAGAGATCCATCGCCTCCCCCACCGCCCGCGGGTTCCCGGGCAGGTTGATGATGAGGGTCCGCCCGCGCACCCCCGCGACCCCGCGGGAGAGCATCGCGTAGGGCGTGTGCTGGAGGCCGTGGAGGCGCAGCGCCTCCGCGATCCCCGGCGCCTCCCGCTCCAGCAACGGGCGCGTGGCCTCGGGGGTGTGATCGCGAGGCCCCAGCCCGGTGCCCCCCGTGGTCAAGATCAAATCCAGGCCCTCCTCATCGCACCACGCCCGCAGCGTCCGCTGGATCGCCTCCGGATCGTCGGGAACCACCGCGTATTGGGCCACCGTCCAGCCCATCTGTTCGACGATGCGCTGCCGCAGGAGGGCGCCGCTTTCGTCGGGGTAGATCCCCCGCGAGGCCCGATCGCTGATGGTGAGAACGCCGACACGGATGGGGCCCACGTTCCTGCCTCCGCTGGAGATCCTGGCCCGCCGGCCGCACTAGCCCTCAGGAAGAGGCGGGTGAGGGCCGGAGGCCGCCGAGCCTCCGGGTTCGCCGGACGCCCTTAGGGAGACCTTTCGGCCGTCCCGGGCGGCCGCCTTCAGGGCGGACAGGACGGGCGGGATGGCCTCCTCCAGCGGGCCGGGGAGCAGGCAGCCGGCCGCCGGGGGATGCCCACCCCCGCCGAAGGCCAGGGCCACCTGGGCGACATCATACCCGGGCCGGGCCCGCATGCTCACCTCCACCTTCCCGTCGTCCCGCTCCGTGAACACGGCGGCGATCCGCGCCTCCTCCGCCGCAATGAGGAAACTGGATAGGCTCAGATCGTTGGCATGGGTCAGCCCGAAGGCCGCCCGCATCTCGCGGGTGATCACCGTCCAGATCACCCCGTCTTCCATGCGGACCTCCGCGAGGGCCCGGCCGAGGAGGCGGAGGGCTGCCAGGGGTCGGCGGTTGAAGAGGGCATCCACGAGGGCCGGGAGGGAGGCCCCCGCCTCCATCAGATGGGTCACCTCGCGCATGACGCGGGGGTTGACGTTGGGAGTGCGCAGGCCCATGGTGTCCCCCACAATGCCGGCCAGCAGGATCGAAGCCAGCTCCGCATCCAGCTCCACCCGCAGGTCCTCGGCCAGCCAGAGCACCATCTCCGCCGTGGCGACAGCGGAGGGGTCCACCCAGTTGATCGTCCCGAAGCGGGTGTTGGTGATGTGGTGATCGATGTTCAGCAGGGGAACCCCGGACAGCCCCGCGAAGGCCTGGCCGAGGCGGCCGGGGTCGCTGGCGTCCAGGCTGACCAGCAGATCGAAGGGCCCCTGGGCGACCCGGGCGATTTCCCCCGCGTGGGGGAGGGCTTTCAGGCGGGTCGGGAGCTCGTCGTCGCAGAACGCCGCAGCGGTTTTCCCCAAACGGCGGAGGATTTGCACCAGGCCGATGGCGCTGCTGATCGCATCAGCGTCCGGCGAAACGTGGGTGGCCACCGCGATGCGCTGCGCGCGCTCCAAGGCCTGTCGGGCTTGCTCACGGCTCATCCGATGGTCTCTCCTTTTCCTTACCGATCGGGTAAGCCCCGTGGGCCGACGCTTCGAAGGCAAGGGTTTCCCCGATCCCCGCTTTACCCCGACGATCCCTCGTCGCGGAGCCTGGAGATCAACCGCTCGATGCGATCCGCGCGGTCGAACGTGTCGTCCCACTTGAACACCAGATCGGGGATGCGGCGCAAGATCACGCGTCCGGCCAGCTCGTGCTTGAGGTAACCCTTGGCGTGCTCCAGGCCCGCGAGGACCTCCGCTCGCCGGTCCGGGTCGGCCGGCCAGGCGGTCACATAGACCTTGGCGATGGTCAGGTCCGGCGCCGGCTCCACCGCGGTCACCGTCACCCCGGCGACCCGTGGGTCCTTCAGCTCGGCGATGAGCGCGCTCAGCTCCTCCCGCAGCAACTCCCCGATCCGCCGCTGCCGTCGCTCCCCCATGGCGAACCTCCGGAGCGGCTTATCCTAACACATCAGGGACGGATCGTCAAAAACGGCTGGTGCTTCCGGCCAGAGCGGCCGCGTTCCCCCGACGGCCGTCCCCGGACCGCCTCCCGCAGTGGATCCTGCGCTACAATAGCCGATAAAGGATAGGCCTGGTTTCCGGGGAACCTCCCCCTTGTGAGACGGAGCCCCGAGGCGGCCCCGTGGGAGGCGGGGATGCGGAAGGCGCGAGTGTGGGCCTGGGTGGGGCTGGTGGGCGTTCTCCTGGTAAGCCTGATCGGATGGATCCGGCTGGTGCAGGCCCCGATCCCCCTCGTCGGCCTCTGGCTCTCCCTGATGGGATCCTACGGCGCCCTCCTATTCCATCTCCTGGTTCCCCTCCTCGCCCCCGCCGCCGGCCGCGAACGGGGATGGCTCCGCTGGGCCTTCGCTCGCTTCCTGATCGGGAGGCTCAAGGCCCTGGGCGCGGTGGATGCCGGCCAGCCGCGGAATCCCTCAGAGCCCCGGGAGGGCTATGGGCTGTGGCTGCTGGATGCGCGGAGCGCTGTGGCGATCGAGCGGGAGGGCAGGCTCTCCCGGATCGAAGGGCCCGGCCTGGTTTGGGTGGAGGCGGAGGAGCGCGTGGCGGCCTTCGTCGATCTCCGCCCTCGGATCATCCCCGCGGGCCACTCCGAGACCGTTGCGGTCCGTACTCAGGATGGGATCCCCATGGAGATTGAGATGCGGGCCGTGGTCTCTTTGCAACCGCAAACGATGCCACCGGATCTCCGAAGACATCCCCCGTACTTCTTCCCCCCTCTAGCCATCCGCCGGGCGATCGCCCAGGCGCTGCGGGCGGTCCAGGCGGAAACGGAGGAGAGCCGCGTGCTGGATGTGTTTGCGCTCCCCCTCCAGCGGGTGCGGGAGGAGCTCCAGCTGCGCCTCGGGAATATGCTGTTCGATGAGCTGTTCCTCTTCGCGCAGCCGCAGGCTCCGAACAACCGTCCCCCGCTGGCCCGTCTGGCGGAGCAGATCCGGGAAGACCTCACCCCACGCTTGTGGGAGATGGGAGTCCGGCTCGACCGCCTGCGGATCGCCCTGGGGAGGATCCCCGAAGCAGCATGGCGCCAGCGGGTGGAGACCTGGCGCAGCCAGTGGGCCGTCCGCTTGGCGCGCTGGATCGGCGAGGCGGAATCCGAGATGCTGGTGGAATACGCGCGGGCCCGCCACGCTGCCCAGATGGAGATGCTGCGGGCGATCAGCGAGCTGCTGGCGGCCGATCCGAGGGTCCCGCCCGAGGCGATCCTGCTGCACTTCTTAGAGACCCTAGACACGACCGTTCGCCAGAGCGGGCTGACGCTGCCGGAGGAGCTGCAGCGGCTCTGGAGATACCTGCGCGGAGAGGAGCCGGATCGGCCATGAGCCGCGTCCTCTTCCGAAGACGATTCCGCTGGGTCTTTCTCATCCTCCATGCCGCGCTGCGGGTGCTGATACTGGGGATCGTCAGCACCCCCTACGCCCTCCTGCCCTCCGCCTTCCTGTTGGCATGGCGTCCTTCGACACCAATCTCCGCACTGTTGCTGGGCACGGCGTTCGGACTGTTGACCGAGCTGGTGCTCTTCCTTTTCTTGGTCACGCAAGCGGCTTCCTTCATGGAGCGCTTGCATTGCCTCCCCCGGGGATCCGGCGCGGGCTTGATCTACCGTTCTCTTTTCTTGCCCACCCTTGAAACCCCCGTCGGCCACGCGCAGGATGGGGATCTGACTGCCACCACGAAGGAATCGGTTTTGGCCCGGATAGGAGGGCCTGGAACCCTGGTCGTGCACGAGAGCGCACTGGTTCTGCTGGAGCGCGGGGGCGTCTTCACCCGCCTCCTCGGGCCCGGGGCGTATCGCCTGGCGCGCTTCGAGCGCCCGGCCCTGGTCCTGGATCTCCGCCCGCAGGCCCGGCGGCGGCAGGTGCGGGCCTGGACCCGGGACGGGATCCCGGTTCAGACCACGCTGTATTTGAGCGGCCGGCTGCGCTGGCCGCCGGAGGGGCCCGCGGACGAGGCCCGGTGGATCCGCATGGCGTACCGCCTGGCCCTGGGCCATCGGGAGAAGGGATACCGCGTGGATTGGGCGGGCGAGCTGGCGGATGAGGCCCGCGCGGCGCTCGCCCGCCAGCTGGGACAGCTCTGGTTCGATGAGCTGTGGTCCCCCTACCCGGCCCCTCGGCCGGAACCCCATGGCCCACCGGAAGCGAGTCCAAGCGAGCCTTGGAAAGCCGCCACACCCCCGCCGCGCATCGTCGGGGAATCCACATCCGATGAAGCGTCTCAAGCGCTGTGGGCGATCCCCGAGCGCCCGCCGGCGGATGCCCCCATCCCCGCCCGCTGGGAGGAGATCCGCAAGAACGTGCAGGGGGAGCTCGAGAAGCAGGCCCGCGATTGGGGCGTGGAGATCCTGAGCTTCGCCTTTGAGCCGCCGATGCCCTGGCCGGAAGTTGAGCCCACCATTCGGGAGGCGTGGCTGGAGCACTGGCAGGTCCCCTGGCGGAGGTGGACGGTGCACCTGCGCTCGCGGGCCGTGCGGGAGCAGCTGCGCCAACGGGAGCTGGCCCGGGCCATGGGGCAGCGCGAGCTTTTGGAAGCGATCGCCGCCGTGGTCCAGCAGGAGCGGCCGCTGGAAGATCCCGAGCGGGGCATGCAACGGCTTCTCTTGCGCCTGGCGGAGCTGGTGCGGCACTGGGCCCATCCCGAGGCCGCCTATTTCAGCCCCACCGATCTCATTGAGTTGTTCCATCAACTCCGGCGGATGCTGACCCTGCCGCAGCCGCCATCCGAGGGAGGGAGCAGTGGATGAGGATCTCCGCCTCCTTTCCCGGCTGATCCGGGCTTTGAATGAGCCCGCCCATCCCGGCCTGCAACGCCTAGGCCATCTGCTCGAAGCGCTGGCGAAGGGAGGGCGGCAGGACCTGGCGGAGCTCCGGGGATGGAGCGAGCGGCTGCGCGCCGTCCCGGCCGATGATCCGGCCCGGCGCGACGAGGTGCTGCGCTGCCGTCTGGGCGCTCAGATGGTTGCCCTGGCCCTGGATTGGCGGGAAGGATGGCTTTCGCCCTCCGCGGCGCAACGGCAGCTGGCCGACCTCTGTCGGGTCTTCCGCACTTACGGGCTGGACCTCCCCGAAGCGCTCGCCGCGCTGCTCGGGGCGCGATGGCTTCGGTCGTATGATCCCGCCTGGGCGCTGGAGATGGCCCGGCGGGCCGCGCACCGCTTCGAGGCGCTCCATCGCGCCGCCGTGTTTCAGGGGAGGCAGGGAGCGGAGCTACGCGATGGCCTCCGGCATGCTAGGCAGATCATCGAGGAGGTCCTGCGTGGCCCCGCCGAAGCAGCCCCTCGGGCCTCGGAGGGGTGGCCCTCCCGGGCGCGCCACGACCGCGCGGGGGGACCGCCCCCTACGCCTGCCGAGGAAGCGATCCCCATGCCGGGATGGCCACTCCGGCCAGCGAAGCTGTGCTTCGCCTCGTTCACCTTATTCCCCGACACCCATCCGCGCGCCGGCGATCTGCAGTTCCTTGACCCCCAGAGCGCCGATCGGCGATCCGACGAGGCGGAGGTTTTGATTGAAGCCGTGGAGGTGGGCGGCCAAATCTATCGGCCTTATGTGGAACCGGACATGGAGCCCATCGTCATCCTTCGCCCTGATCGGATCGTGGTGCTCCGGGTGGAGGGCGACAGCATGCGGGGCGCCGGGATCACGGCGGGCGATCTCATCCTGGCCGAGCAGGTTCCCGGCCTGCAGGCGCGGGATCCCAACTTCTGGGTCTCGCTGGAGGGAAAGCTGGTCCTAGCAGTTCTCCTCGAACACTACCAGACCGAGGCCCACCGAGCCTATCTGGTCAAGCGACTGGTGCGCCGTGGCGGACGCTGGTGGCTGCAGTCTGAGGGCACTGGCTTTGAGGATGTCCCTTTGGAACCGGGCCTTCATGAAATGCATCCCGTCCAGGCGATCCTGAAGCCGCTCCCGCGCTGAGCCCAGGGGATTCCCGCATCGGGAGCCTTCCCCGAAAGGTCGCCGGGCGGACGCCTTCGGCCGCTGCCTCACCTTGAGGCCTCAAATGTTCCAAAGTCCGCGAGAGGATAGGATAGGGAAGGCGCGTCGATGGATTCGGCACGCCCCGCGATGTAGACGGGAGGGGGCCCGGAGGCCCGCCCTCCGAGCGGATCAGCATGCAACGGTGTGCCGACGGGCTGCGGCGCTCAGCGCTGACCCAGCAGGGCCCAGCCGATGGCGCTGCCGAAGATCACCAGGATGCATATCAGCGCCACGAGTTCCAGCGCCAGGCCGACCCAGCCCAGGATCACTCCCGCCCGGGCGATCCCCTCACCGGTCTCAACCTGGGGATTGCGGGCGATCTCTCTTCGGGCGCTGTTCCCCAGGATGATCCCCAGAATGGGCCCCAACACCGGCAGGATCCCGACGATGCCCAGGATGCTCAACACCAGGCTGGCGATGGCCTTCCCGTTCGTTTTGGGGGCGGAAGGTGTGGCAGACATCTGTTCCTCCGGTCCAGGGGGATCTAAACGCATGCGGATACTCGGTTCGCTGGGGTGATGTCCTCTTTCCCTCAGCGCTGTTTCAACTTCCACGCAAATTCTCTTCCTTTTCGTTTCATTTTATCCCGCTACGTCTGAACAACAAATCCGCTTTGCCTCCCCAAGGGTGTCTCCGACGAGCTAGGACCTCGACCGGACGGCCGCCGCGCACCGCCCCGGCGCGTCGTGGATGCGCCACAACTGCCCCCCTGCTGCATCCCCGGGCTGGCCGGATCGGTAGGGGCATGCTAAGATCCAGATGCCGCCTGCCCTTCCACTGGAGAAGAGATCCCCCGCGAGAACATAGCCGGCCTCGCGCCCGGACGCCTGTCGATCCTGCTGCACCTATGCGGAAATTCAACAAGAAGGAGAGGATCCGATGGCCTTCGATTCGATCTTGATCCCGGTGGAAGAGGCCGGGGGGGCCGCGTCCTTGCTCCCGCTGGCCCAGGCGTTGCTGCCCCGCGATGGTGGGGAGATCACGCTGCTGGGCCTGGTGGCGCTGCCCCCCGAGGTCTCATTGAGCCATGGAGCAACGGCCGCGCGAGCGCTCCGCCAGGCCCTGATGGCCCTGGCCGCTTCCCACCCCGAGCTCCCGCTCCGCGTCCGCCCCCGCATCCGGGTCTCCCACTGCCCCTGGGAGGAAGTGATGCACTTCCTCCAATCGAACCGAGTCTCGCTGATGCTCTTGCCGTGGGACGGGAACCCGGAGGGCGCGGTGCTGGGTGCCCCACTTGCCCGGGTGCTCCAGGAGGCCCCGTGCGACCTCCTACTGGTCCGCGGCCCCATCGGCCCTCGCTGGCGACGGATCCTGCTGCCGGTGCGGGGCGGGCCCTACACCCAGCTGGCCCTGGAGGTGGCCCTGGCACTGGCGGAGGCCTGGGACGGGCAGGTGACCCTGCTCCATGCCGCCTCTGAAGCCCGCCGGGTGGCTGCGGCGTTCCGCCCCCTGGCCCGCCATCTTCCCCGGATCGCCCGACAACAGGTCGCCCATAGGGAGGTCGCCCCGGCCGTGCTGGAGGAGCTGGCCCACCACGACGGGGTGGTCATTGGCGCCCCCGCTCGGCCGGGCAGCGAAGGGCCTCAGGCCCTTGGGCCTCTGGCCCGGACCTTGGCGGAGGGGACTTCGAAGCCGCTGATCCTGGCGAAGGCCGCCCGCGCGTTCCTCCCCGGTCAGCCCCGCCCGCGGGGGGCGCCCGCCCAGCTGCCGATCTCGGTGCTGGTGGACAAATGGTTCGCCGAGAACACCTTCGACGCCGAGGAGTTCAGCGACCTTGAGGCCCTGGTGGCCCTTAAGCGGGCGCAGGGGGTGACCATCAGCCTGGGCCTGCCGACCCTCAACGAGGAGGCCACCATCGGCCCGATCCTGCGCATCGCCCGGGAGACCCTGATGGAGCGCTATCCGCTCCTGGACGAGATCGTGGTGATCGACAGCGCCTCGACCGACCGCACCCGTGAGATCGCCCGGGCGATGGGCGTCCCGGTGTATCTCCATCCAGAGATCCTCCCCGAGCTCGGCTCCTACCGGGGGAAGGGGGAGGCACTGTGGAAGAGCCTCTACATCCTCAAAGGGGACCTGATCGTCTGGACGGACACGGACATCACCAACTACCATCCCCGCTTCATCTACGGGCTGATCGGGCCGCTCCTGCGCTCGCCTCGCATCGGCCTGGTGAAGGGGTTCTACCGGCGGCCCATCCGGGTGGGCGAGCGGCTGCAGGCAGGGGGTGGGGGCCGGGTGACGGAGCTGGTGGCGCGGCCGCTGCTCAACCTGTTCTTCCCTGAGCTTTCCGGGCTGATCCAGCCCCTCTCGGGGGAATACGCCGGCCGCCGGGAGGTGCTGGAGCAGCTGCCTTTCTTCACCGGCTACGGGGTGGAGATCGGCCTGCTGATCGACGTCCTCGAGCGCTTCGGCCTGTGGTCCATCGCCCAAGTCGACCTCCAGGAACGGATCCATCGCAATCAGGACCTGGAGGCCCTCTCCAAGATGGCCTTCGCCATCATCCAGGTGGTGATCCGGCGCCTGGAGGACCGGCACAAGATCCAGTTGCTGGAGGAAGTCAACCGGTCCATGAAGCTGATCCGCCACGAGCCCGGCCGCTATTACCTGGAGGTCGAGGAGATCGGGGACGCGGAGCGGCCGCCGATGATCACGCTGGCCGCTTATCGAGAGAAGTTCCGGAGGGCGGAGCCGGTCCCTGCCGCGTAGGGGAACGCACCAGCGGCGAATGGGAGAGGTGTACGCTGAACGACATTGCCCCCGCTGACCGGTTGCCCTTCGGAGGGCAGGCCGGCCGGCCCGCCGCCCCTATCGCGACGGCATCCCTGCTCCATCAACCCGCCTGCCCGCGTCATCCGGAGGGCAGCCCCTTCGAGTTGCTGATCGGCGCGTCGGAAGACGCGTCCGCCGAAAGGAGGATGGGCACACCGGGCCCCGGAGGCGGCCTCAGCTCAACTCATCCAGCAGCGGTGTCAGATCCCGCCGGTAGATCGGCTCCAGGTCGGCCAAGGCCTTCCCCCAGTGGGGGAGGCGGGCCGCCAGTTCATCCTCCAGAGTCGGCCGCTCCACCCGGTAGAAGATCCCGATGGGAATGCGATCCCCGTTTTCATAAGCCTTCAGGAGGGCCTGGGCCTTCTTCTCGACGATCTCCTTCTCATCCTCCGGGTTGTGCACCACCGGATCGTAACCCGTCTCCTCGAGCTTGTAGATCCGCGCGTTGTAATACTCCCGGGTGTAGATGTTGTTATAGGTCGGGCACGGCTGAAGGACGTCGATGAGGGCGGTGCCCCGATGCTGGATGGCGGCGACGATGAGATCCCGCAGGTGGCGCACATCGTAGGCGTAGCCGCGGGCGATGAAGGTGTAGCCGGCCCCCAGGGCCACCGCGATGGGGTTGAGGGCCTCCATGAGGTTGGGCTCGGGGAGGGACTTGGTCTGCACCCCCTTGGGCAGCGTGGGGGAGGCCTGGCCCTTGGTCAGGCCGTAGACGCCGTTGTTGAAAACGATGTAGGTCAGGTCCACGTTCCGCCGCCCAGCGGCCAGGAAGTAACCGGCCCCGATCCCATAGCCGTCGCCGTCCCCACCCACGGCGATCACCGTCATCTCGGGGTTGGCCAACTTGAACCCGGTGGCGGTCGGCAGGACGCGACCGTGCAAGGTGTGGATCCCATAGGCCCCGATGTAGTGGGGCGTCTTGCCCGAGCAGCCGATCCCCGAGAACACCGCCACCTTGTGCGGGGGGATCTGCAGGGCCGCCAGGGCCTGCTGGAGCGCGTTCAGGATCCCAAAATCCCCGCAGCCGGGGCACCAATCCACCCAGACCTCGGTCTTGTAATCCTTCACCGTGTAGGCCATGGGATCACCTCCCGCGCCTCGCTGGAGATCATGACGATGCGCTCCTCGTTGTCCTCAAGGGCCCGGCGCACTCCTTCGACGACCTCGTTCACGCTGAAGGGCCGGCCGTCATACTTCAACACCCGGTGGGGGATCTGGAACCCAGTCATCTCCCGGATCAGGTTCCCGAGCTGGCCGGAGTAGTTGTTCTCGATCAGGATGACCCGGCGGGCCCGTCGCAGGATCGCCCCCACCGGCTCCGCCGGGAAGGGCCGCATCATCCGGATCTGCAGGAAGTTGAACGTCAGCCCGTTCAGGGCCGCCAGCTCCTCCATCGCATCCAGGATCGCCCCCTTGGTGGTTCCCCAACCCACCAAGGTGACCTGGGCGTCCGCCGGGCCGTGGAGGGTGAACTTCTTGCCCTCGGGGATCTCCCGGGCCGCCAGCTCCAGCTTGCGCATGCGCTTGTCCATCTGCTCCACCCGATGGATCACCCCCTCGGAGATGTGGCCCTTCGGGTTGTGCTCATCGGTGGTCGTCCAGAAGACCACCCCCTCAGTGCCCGGGACCACCCAGGGGGAGATCCCGCTCTCGGTGACGGCGTGGCGGAGGTAGCCATCAGGCTGGCCTGTCGGTTGGTAGCGAACCCCCCGATCGATGACCAGATGGCGGGTGTCGAAGCGCGGCACCGTGATGTAGCTGGTGGCCAGGTACTTGTCCAACAGCACGATCACCGGCATCTGGTAGCGATCGGCCCAGTTGAAGGCCTCGAAGCTGTCGTAGAAGGCCTCCACCACATCCCCGGGGGCGATGACGAGGTGGGGGAATTCCCCGTGTGCGGGATGGAGGGCGAACCCCAGATCTGCCTGCTCGGTGCGGGTGGGGAGCCCGGTGCTGGGACCGCCGCGCTGGTAGAGGAAGATCACCAGGCCCGGCGCCTCGGTGATGGCGGCGAACCCGATGCCCTCGGGCATCAGGGCGAAGCCCGGGCCGGCGGTCGAAGTAGCGGCCCGGGCCCCCGCATGGGCCGCGCCGACCGCCATGTTGATCGCCGAGATCTCGTCCTCGGTTTGGATCACCACCACGTTGTATTGGCTCTGGACGGACTCCAGATACGTGCTCTCATCGGTGGCCGGGCTGATGGGGTAGTAGGTCTGCAGGCCCAACCCTGCCTGGAGCTTGCCCATGGCCACCGCCTGCACGCCGCGGATGAGGATCTGATCCGCCCGCCGCTCCCGCCGGCGGACCTTCCAGGGGAAGTCGTTGCCGAAACGCTCGTGCACGTAGTCATACGTGACCCGGAGGGCCTGGATGTTGAGATCCGCCAGCCGGGCCCGGCGCCCCTTGAACTGCTCACGGATCACCTCGGCGACGAGGTCGAAGTCGTAATCCAGAACCGCGAGGGTCGCCCCGAGGGCCACCGTGTTTCGCATGATGTCATACTGGCGATACTCCGACGCCTTGCCGAAGGGCTCCAACGCCCGACGGATCATCTCGAAATACGGCACCGGATATAGGCGTAGGTCGTCGCGCTTCAAGCGGGCCCGGATATCCCCCAGGTCCGCGTCGTAGATGATTCCCCCGCCCGGGACGACCTCGTGGACGTGGCCGTGGTGGGTCGGGAACTCGGGGTTGTGGTGGTGGTCGCCGAACAGGGTTTCCTCGTCGAGGGCCGCCAAGAGGTGGACCTCATCCACAGGGGCGTGAACGGGCTCCTCGGAGACCCGGATCCGATAATAGCTGTGTTTGCCCATGATGTTGGAGTGGTATTCGATGTTGGCGAAGACGTAAAGCCCTCCCCGGCTGAAGGCCTTCGCCAGGGTCTCGGCCGCGACGTTGATCCCGCTGCCCTGAGGCCCCCCAATCATCCACGAGACGAACCGTTTGGGCATGGCACACACCTCCGCTGGAGATCCCCCCACCCCTTCCCGTTCGGAAGGCCGCTCCGGGGATGTTTGCACTTAAGTATACCCAGCCCGGGTGCCCTTAGTAAAATTTATAACAAGATCTGTCACCCCCAAATGGGGGATGATCCCCCATTTGGGGGGAGCGCGGGCCGCCTTGCCCCTAAGCGCCCCGAGCGCGGACGAGCAGGGTCCATTGCCCTTTCTGCACCACCTCGCCACGCTGGTTCAGGACCTGGACATTGAAGACGACGAAGCCGGCGCGCCGATCCGGCGTGGGCCGCTTCTGGGCGACCTCGATCTCCACGTGGATCGTGTCTCCGATGCGGATCGGTGCCCGGAATTTCCACTCCAGGCCGGTGAAGGCCTCCACGGTTTCCTCCAGGAAGCCCAGACGGGTGGCCAGCCCGGAGGCGATGGCCAGGCCCAACAGGCCGTGGGCGACCCGTTCCCCGAAGATCGTCCCCCGCGCGTATTCCGCATCGGTGTGCAACGGCGTGTAATCGCCGGAGAGACCGGCGAACCCCACGATGTCGGCCTCTGTCACTGTGCGACCCGGGGTGCGTGCCTTCCACCCAACCTCCAGGTCTTCGAAATACAACCCGCGGGCGAGCGTTCCCTCGGTGGACATTGGCGATGCCTCCTCGGAAGGTGTCCTTCGAAACGCTCCGCCTTCGGAAGCCATTCAGGCGAAGATCCAGGCGGCGGGGCCTTCCCCTCGACGGACCCTGCCCTTTTTTGAGTTCTTGTGAAGTATAATCGCCTCGATAGGCACGCTCAAGCGCGAACATTCTGCGGGTGAGATCCCTCATGTGGGTCGAACAGGAGATCCGGCAACAACCGGAGGTGGCCGAGCGCCTGATCCGCGAGGGATGGCCGGAGGCCCGACGGATCGCCGAGGACGTCCGGCGCTTCCAGCCAACGCTGGCCGTGTTGGCGGCGCGGGGCAGTTCGGACAACGCCGCCCGCTACGGGCAATACCTGCTGGGAGCCTTCGCCGGCCTCCCCGCCGCCCTGGCGACGCCCTCCCTGTTCACGTTCTACCGGCGGCCGCCCCGGCTGGATCGGGCATGGGTGATCGGGATCTCGCAGTCGGGGCGCTCCCCGGATATCGTGGAGGTCGTCCAGGAGGCGCGGCGACAGGGCGGATGGACCCTGGCCATCACCAACGATCCCGCCTCCCCCCTGGCCGCGGCGGCCCACGCGGTCCTGCCGCTGCGGGCGGGGGAGGAACGGGCGGTGGCAGCCACCAAGACCTACACCGCCCAGCTGATCGCCCTGGCCATGCTGGCCGCCGCCTGGGCGGAGGATCCGGCGATGCGGGAGGACCTGCAGCGGCTGCCCGAGGCCATCGCCCAGGCGCTGGAGACGGAGGAGGCCGCCCGGGAGGCGGCGGCGTTCTGGTGGCGGGCCGCCCACGGGGTGGTCATCGGCCGGGGCTTCAACTACGCCACGGCCTTCGAGGTCGCCCTGAAGCTGAAGGAGCTGACCCACATCGTGGCGGAACCCTACTCCTCGGCGGATTTCCTCCACGGTCCCATCGCCCTGGTGGAGCCCGGGTTCCCGGTCTTCCTGATCGCCTCGGGCCCAACGTTCCGCTTCGAGATGGAACGCCTGGCCCGGATGTTGCGGGAGCGTGCGGCCCATCTCACCCTCTGCAGCGAGGATCCAGCGCTCCGGGCCCTGGCGGGGGTCGGCATCCCCCTGCCCCCCGTCCCCGAATGGCTATCCCCGGCGGTCGCGGTGATCCCCGGCCAGTGGTTCGCGGTCATCCTGGCCCGATTGAGGGGCCTGGATCCGGATCAGCCGCGGGGGTTGCAGAAGGTCACTGAAACCCGGTGAGCACTCCGGAGCGGCACCGATGACCGAATGGGAAGATTTCGAGGAAGTGCCCATCATCTACCTCACCGTCTCCCAGCTCGCCGCCCACCTGAAAGAGGCGGTGGAGAGCCGCTTCCCGTGGGGGGACCTGTGGGTGGAGGGAGAGGTGGGGGATCTCCGCCCGACGGCGCCGGGCCATGTCTTCTTCTCCCTGAAAGAGGGGCGGGTGCAGATCACCTGCGTGCTCTGGCGGGCGCAGGCTGCGCGGATGGCCCAATTACCGGCGAACGGGCAGACCATCCTGGTGCGCGGGCGGATCGGTTATTATGAGGATCGGGGCGATTGCCGTCTCTATGTGGATCGCTGGCTGCCCATCGGGCTGGGCCAGCGGTTCCTCGCCCTGGAGGCGCTGAAGCGCCGGCTGGAGGCGGAGGGTCTCTTCGAGCCCGTCCGCAAACGGTCGCTCCCCCCCTTCCCCCGTCGCATCGGCGTGGTGACCTCTCCGGCAGGGGCCGCCTTGCGAGACATCCTTAACATCCTGCGGCGGCGCTGGCCCCTGGCCGAGGTGATCCTCTCCCCCACCGCGGTCCAGGGGGAGGAGGCGCCGCTCTCCATCGTCGCCGCGCTGGAGGCGCTCCAGGCCGTAGAGGGGATGGATCTGGTCATCCTCGCCCGGGGAGGGGGATCGAACGAGGAGCTGTGGGCGTTCAACGATGAGCGGGTGGTCCGGGCGGTGGCCGCCTCGCCGGTTCCGGTGGTCTCCGGCGTCGGCCATGCGATTGATCTCACCTTGACGGACGCGGCCGCGGATGTACACGCGCCCACCCCCTCCGCCGCGGCGGAGCTGGCCACGCCGGATCGGGAGGCCGTGGCCGCCCAGGTCGCCGGATGGCGGGACCGCCTGGAGCAGGCCATGCGGGCGCAGCTGGAGCGCGCGGCCCAATCCCTGGCCACCCTGCGCGCGCGCCTGCAGGCGCACCGGCCGGAGCAGGTGCTCCACGTCCGATGGGAGCGCCTGGAGCGGTTGCGGGCGCGCCTTGAGAGCGCCATCCGCCAGCGGATCCTGCAGGCCGAGGCCCGATGGGGCCACGCGCAGGCCCGCCTGGAGGCCCTGAACCCCCACGCCGTCCTGGCCCGCGGCTACGCCCTGGTGCGCCGGGCGGACGGCCGCCTGGTCACGCGGGCGGAGCAGGTCCGGCCCGGCGAGCGCTTGACGGTGCAGTGGGCCGACGGGGAAGCATCCGTGCGGGTGGACGGAGGACCCGCATGAGGCCTTCGTATGTCCGCCTCGGCCCCCATATCGAGGAGGCGCAGGCACGCCGTCGGCCGATCGTGGCCCTGGAGACGGTGGTGGTCGCCTTCGGCCTGCCCCGGCCCATCAACCTCCAGGTGGCCCTGGAGATGGAAGCGGCCGTCCGCGCCGAAGGGGCGGTTCCGGCGACGATCGGGCTTCTCGAGGGACAGGTGGTCATCGGCCTCACCCCGGCAGAGCTGGAACGGTTCGCGGGGGGAGAGGTGGAGATCATGAAAGTCAGCCGGCGGGATCTCCCCATCGCCTTGGCCCGCCGGCGGATCGGCGCGACCACGGTGGCGGCCACCGTGTGGGCGGCCG
>JBEPYX010000002.1:0-29572 GCA_041641155.1 Thermoflexus sp. | reverse complement strand
CCGGGGCGCTGGTGGTCGGCTGCGACTTCACCCTCCCGATGATGCTGCACGGCCGCGGGAAGCGCGGGCGGGATCGCATCCGGTGGGTCGGAGGGGATGCGCTGCGCCTCCCCTTCCCCGACGAGGCCTTCGATGCGGCGGTCTCCGGCTTCGTGATGCGCAACGTCATGGACCTCGACCTCGCGCTTCGGGAACAGGCCCGGGTCGTCCGCCCCGGCGGCCGCGTGGTCTGCTTGGAAGCCGTCCGCCCCCCCCAACGGTGGTGGATCCCCCTCTACCGCTTCTATTTCCATCGGGTGGTCCCCTTCATGGGATGGCTGGTGGCGGGGGACCGCGCGGCTTACACCTATCTTCCCCAATCAGTGGACCACTTTTTCACCCTGGACGAACTGGCTGCCGCGATGGTCCGCGCCGGCTTGGTCCTTCAGGAGGCCCGAGCCCTGATGGGGGGGACGGTGGCCCTGGTGGTCGGGGTGAAGCCGTGCGAGCGCCCCGCCCGTCAGCCGGAGGCGGGGAACCAGAACCGCTCTGCCAGGGTGTCCTCGCCGACCCGAAGCGCGTAGGCCCGGATCCGCTCCCCGATCTCCTTAGCCGTGGCGAAGAAGATCGGCCACTGGGAGCGATACGCTTGGATCGCCCTCGCCTTCACCCGCAGATCCTCCTCGGTGAGGGCCACCCGATGGGGCCGCCATCCCGCTGGGCCAACGGGGGCCTCGCGCTCCGCATAGGGGAAATCCTCATAGAACCCCCAGATGACCCCGGGGCTGCGCCAGCCCTCCACCACTATCCGGACGATCCGATGGTCCACGTGGCCGCCCAGGGCCATGGGGGCCAGGAGCACATCCCCCTCCGCCCACGGGAGGGCCGCTAGGGCGTCCCGAACGCGCTCGATCCAAACCGCCTCTTCCGGAAGGGGAGGGCGGAACAGATCCTCTCGGCTCCGGCAGAGCGGGCGACCCTCAGCGTCCTGCCGGTAGATCACATCGGGGAACGGCCAGTGGATCGGCGTCGCCCCGAGGAGGGCCAAGGCCGCTCGATCCTCCGCCCGCCGCATGGCCATGGCCGGCTCCCCGCCCCCCCATCGGGCGTGCAGGGCCTGGGCGAAGGGCGACAACGGCGGGATCGGATCCCCCGCGAAGACTGTGATGACTTCCACCGGGTGGCCCTCCTGCGTCAACCGCCGGAGGGTCCCCCCGCACGAAAACACCGCATCGTCCAGGTGCGGGGCGAGCACTCGGACTCGCGCCCCCGGCTTGACAAAGGGGAAAGCCCGTGGCATATTTTCATCTCGCTCTTCGGCCGGCGAGACATTCCGATGTGTTGAAGAGCCCATCCAGGAAGACATCCGGGGAGGTTCCGCCGATGGCCAAGGCGACCAAGAAGACGCAGCAGGAAGAGAAGAAGGTTGAAGTCGCCGTCGATCATGTCACGCGCCGGATCTGCTACCGATGCGGCCAGCCCATCCGGCTGAGCGAGCTGTTACCGGTCAAGGATGGCATGCGCAACCGGATGCGGTATTACCACAAGAAGTGTTTCGCCTAAGTTGGATCGCTGCGCCGCATCCGAGATCACGAGACGATTTTCCGCCGCTCGCGCAGGCGGACGAGCACTTCCTCCGGGCTTGAGAACGGTCCCTCCGCTCCCTGTACCGCCGCGAAGGCCACGCGCAGCGGCGGAATATGGTGAGGATCCGCCTCGATATCCTGGAGAGGGTAGAAATACGGCAACGCGCCTCTCAGCCGGGCGACCACCCGTTCGATGACGGCATCCACCTGGCCCCCTTCCCCCACCAGGACAAACCATCCCTCTCCGATATGGCCGAGGAAGAAGGCGTCCCCGCTTTCGCGGTTGACCGCGGCCAGCAGGAGGCCAACCGCCCGGATCGCATCCTCGCGGGCGACGAACCCATAGCGGTCCCCGAAGGCATCCAGCCCCTGCAGGCCGATCAACAACGCCCCCCAGTCGGGTCGCGCCAACTGCTCCCTCAGGTGCTCCAGGATCAGCGGGCGGCCCGGGAGGCCTGTCAGTCCGTCGAAGGCCGGCTCGGCCTGGGATCGTCGCAGGATGTTCTGGACCCGCGCCCGCAGCTCCTGCAGGCTGAAGGGCTTGGGGATGTAATCATAGGCCCCCAGCTCCAGGCCGCTCAGCCGGCTCTCCCGATCCCGTTTCTCGGTGAGGAAAATCACCGGGATCTCCTGGGTGCGCCGATGGGTCCGCAGCCTCCGGAACACCTCGAAGCCATCGATATCCGGCAGGCGGATGTCCAGCACGATCAGATCGGGGGAATGCTCCCGCACGATGGAGAGAGCCTCCTCCCCCGAGGCCGCGCTCAGCACTTGATAACCCTGGGCCTGGAAATACGTTCGGAGCAGATGGAGGGTCTCCGGCTCATCGTCCACGATCAACAGGGTCGCCGCTCTGCTCATCGCCGCCTCTCCGCCCCATGCTTTCACCGCGCGCACCGCCGCGGCATTTTCTCAGAGGAGTGAACGGCTCATCCGATCGGCTCTTTGTAAATCGCGAACGAGCAGGTCGCATCCCCCATGGCGATGCACGAGATCTCCTCCACCCGGAACTCCTTGCCGCCGCTGACCCAGCGCAACCCCTCTTGAAGCAGGCCGATGGCGGCGTAGCAAACCGGGCGATCGGTTTTGCGCCCCCAGCACACCGGGCACCGCTCGATCACATAAACGAAGCGATCCGCTTCCTCGTAGACGTAGCTTTTCTGATCGCTGAATTGGGTGAAGATGCCCGCCATGGCCGGGAGGCCGATCTTCAGCTTGGCTTGAAGGGGCAACACGCGGAAGGCGAGGTCGCTGACCCCGGCTAGGGCGCCGAAGCCCTGGAGGCCCCGAGCGAAGGAGGCGCGCCCCCCGCGAAGGGCCAGCCCCCTTCCCCCCCGTGGGCCATACATCTCCTCCAGGGCCTGGTTGATGGCGGCGAAATCGGCGAAATCAAAGCCGCGCTCCAGATTGTCCGGCGGATAGTTGTCGATGAGATGGGGAAGGTGGGCCAGGTTGAGGACGGCGTTCAGGCCGTTCTTCCCCATCACCTCCTCCAGCGCTTCCAGGAAGATCCGGGCGATCTTGTTGGGATAATACAGGCCACTTTTCTGCTGGCTCAAGGCAGGGCCTCCCGCTCGAGGGATCGGCAGGGGATCAGGAAGCCAGGATGCGGGCCAGATCCTCCGCGGCCCGCCGCATGTCTAAGAAGAGCAGCCCCAGCTTGGCCTGGGGTCTGGCCAGCACGGTGAGCACCGCTTCCTCCCCTACGGCCATCAGCACCACGTAGCCCCGCTCCCCCCGGATGTAAACCTGATCCAGCGCCCCCCGCCCCAGTTCGCTGGCGATCCGCTCGCCCAACGAGAGCATGGCCGCTGACATCGCCGACACCCGATCCTCCTCCACATCCGCCGGAAGGGCGGAGGCCATGATCAATCCGTCGATGCTGACCACAGCGGAGGCCTCGATATCCGGCGTGCTGGCCTGAAGCTCCTTCAAGCGCTCGATCATCCGCTCCGTGCGTGTTCGGGCCATCATAGACCCCCAACCGGTGGCATGCACCTCAGGATACGGCCTATCAACTTATCACACCAGGGCAGAGCTGTCAAACCATCTTCGATGCACCCGGAACCCCACCGTGCCTTTTCTGAATCGTAGCGCAAAGTCGGATGCGCGCCTGGCCCGCTGCTCGTCCAGGCCTCCTCGGACATCCATCCGAACGACGCCACGGGGCTAGGGATCAGCCCCGCAACCCATAGAGGATCCACGTGAAAGCGCCCATGGCGATGCAGTAAGCCGCGAAGGGCCGCAGGGACCGCCGGCGGACCATCTTCATCAAGCCCCAGATGGCCGCGTAGCCGGAGAGCCCCGCGCTGAGGGCGCCTATCAGGATGGGCCCCACAGCAGCAGCGGGGAACCCCACCACGTAGAGGTCTCTCAGGGCCACCAGTCCAGCGCCCAGGAGGGCAGGCATACCGAGCAGGAAACTGAACCGCGCCGCCTCCCGACGGATGAACCCTCGCCCCAGCCCGGCGGCGATCGTGGCCCCTGAGCGCGAGATCCCCGGCAGCAGGCTCAGCGCCTGAGCGAAACCAATGATCAGGGCGTCCGCCGCCCGCATCTGACTCAGATCCCGCTCCCTTCGCCCCAGATGCTCCCCCAGGAGCAACAGCCCGGCGGTCCCGAAGAGCAAGGTTCCCGCCCAAACCGGCTGGAGGAAGACCGCCTCGATCTGCTCCTTCCACGCGGTCCCCACGGCCACCGCCGGCAGCGTGGCCAGGAGGATCCACCCGCCCAGCCGGCCCTCCGGGGTCGAGAAGGGGGCCCCCTTCCGGATCCCCTTCCACCCGCCCACCAAGATCTGCCTCACATCGTCCCGGAAATAGATGAGCAGCGGGATGAGGGTGCCCCAATGCACCAGCACATCGAAGGGGAAGAGAATGCGTTCATCGTTCCGCCAACCGAACAGCCACGGCACCAGCACCAGATGGGCGGAGCTGCTGATCGGCAGGTATTCGCTGAGCCCCTGCACGATCCCCAGGATGAGCGCCTGAACCCATGTCATCAGGATTCCCTCCGGCTGGGTTGAAATCCGCCGCTAAGGATGAAAGCGGCGACCCCCTATGGGAGATGGGGCCCGCAGCACCTGTTCATACAGCGCGGCGGTCCGCGCCGCCGCCTCCGGCCAGCGGAACTTCGCGGCCCGCCGGAGGCCGGCCTCCCGAAGATGCCTGTGAAGGGATTCATCGGAGAGCAGGGCGGCCAGGGCGGCCGCCCAGGCTTCGGGCCGATCCGGGGGCACCCGGAGGCCCGCTTCCCCCACGACCTCCGGGAGGGCGGAGACATCCGCCACCACCACGGGCGTTCCGCACGCCATGGCCTCCAGCGGGGGGAGCCCGAAGCCCTCATAGCGCGATGGGAAGGCGAACGCAGCGGCAGCCGAGTAGAGCGGCGGGAGGTCTTCATCGGGCACCTCGCCCAGGAACCGAACCCGCCCTTCCAGACCGAGATCCCGAAGCGCGCGGAAGGTGCCTCCCGTCAGCCAGCCCAGCCTCCCGGCCACCACGAGGCCCAGGTCCGGCCAGCGCTCCAGCAGGCTTCGATAGGCGGCGAACAGGGTCGGAAGATTCTTCCGCGGCTCGATGGTCCCCACGTAGAGGATGAAGCGGTCCGGCAGGTGGTATCGGGCACGGACGGCCGCGATGGCCTCCGGTGGCGCGGGGCGGAACCGCTCATCCACGCCTTCGTAGATGACATGGATACGGTCCTCCGGGACGCGATACCAGCGGATGGCATCCCGCCGCGTGCATTCGGAGACCGCGATCACGGCGTCCGCCTGTCGGAGGAAGCGGGGCATCATCCACGTGAGGAACCACCGGTTAAGAGGCATATGAGTCTCCGGATAAAACCGGAAGATGAGATCATGCAGCGTGAACACGGCGGGGATGGCGCGGAAAGGGGGGAGGAGATGATCCGTTGCATGGAACAGGCCCGCCGGCCCAATCGCGGCGTCCATGGGCCGCCGGAGGAGGTGCGCCAGCATCACCCGCAGGCGCCAGGGCTTCGCAGGCAACGAGGTCTGACGGGCCGGGAGGGCGCTCAGGGGGGGAGGCGGACCCACCCGGCTCGCCCCGTGATAGAAGATGGCCAGACGGCCGGGCAGGAGAGGGATCAACGCCTTCACCAATTCCATCGCGTAACGGCCCAGCCCGGCCCGTCGATGGACCGCGGCCGAGACGTCCACGACGATGGGGTTCATGCCCTGGCCTCCTGGAGCATCGACCGGATTCGGGCCACGATCAGATCGAGCGCCACCGTGTTGAATCCGCCCTCCGGGGTGATGATATCCGCATACCGCTTGCTGGGCTCCACGAACTCCAGATGCATGGGGCGGACCGTGGACAGATCCGGCTGGATCACCGACTCCAGGGTCCGCCCGCGCTCCGAGAGATCCCGTCGAAGGCGGCGGATGAACCGGATGTCCGCAGGGGTGGACGAGCAGATCCGTGTCCAGGCTGTCAGGATGATCGTAGTTGATCCGAACCCGCTCCTCCATCGGGAGGTAACTTTGATCCTTATAGGAACGGTCCTGCTGGATGAATGCCATGTGCTCCGGGCCGATGCGCCGCACGACGACCTCGACCACCGTCGTCCTGCCTGACCCCGTTCCTCCTGCGATCCCGATCCCGATCGGCCGCTTGGGCATCGAGCGCCCCGTTCGCCGTGGAATCCCCGTGGGGGCTTGGGGCTCAGAGGCCACCGGACGCCCTCCAGGCCCGAAACCGAGCGGAAACCCACCGGTTCGCCGGGCCCCGCGCCCCCGCGAGACCCGCTATCCCTCCTTGTTCGGGGCTGGAAGGATCCGCTCGAGGGCCTCCTGCAGATCCCTGGGGAGGGCGCCCTGACGCCCTTCTTTGCGCAGCCACTCCTTGAGCTTGCGGGCATGCACCACCGGGACGCTGCTGCCCTCGATGTCAAGCCGGGCCTCCGGATGGGTGAAGACGATCACCGGCCGGATGGGGATCTCCTTCCCATCCAGATGCCGGGCGAAATAGCGGCGGAGGGCCTCCGCCTCGAGCTGTGCCTCGCGGGTCGGGTTCCCCACGGTGTCCTGAGCCATCCAGCGCAGGAGGCGCCGCAGAAGGCTCATCGGCTGGGACCAGCGGTCGTCCCGACAGCGGATCTCGCCGCGCTGCCACTTCACAATGAAGACGCGCACCCCATCCGGCCCGACCAAGACATGGTCCGCCGGAAGCATATAGTGGTAGAGGACATACCGGTCATCCAGGCCCTTGAGCGCCTGGGTCAGCGCCGCCTCCGGGCGGTCCGGCCGCACGAAGCGATGGATATAATAGATCCCGATCTGGGTGAGGCCGAAGCCCACGAAGAACGCGATCGCGGGGGCCAGGGCGATCTGCGGATATAGCAAAGAGGTCACCAGCCCGAGGATCAGGACCACATAGCCGATCGGGAATGTCCAATTGCCGATCGCTGCCCGACGCTGAATATACCGATCATTACGCACCACCTTCATCGGCTCTCGCTCCCTCCCGGTTCATCGATCACGGAATGCCTCGCGGCCCACGCCCTCCCCCCACGCCCTGAAGGAGGGCCGCCGCATCACGCGCCCCGCAGCTGATGGTATTCCTCGGGGGTCAGGAACCTTCCCCCCTCCAAGGTCCGTTCGACCACCCGGCCCTGGAGGTCCAGACGAACCTCCGCTCGCATCAGCTGGAAGCAGCGGTCGTCCATGATCTCCTTGACCAGCACGTAGCCGGTGCCGGCTTCGTCAGGGTTGAGATCATACCGGCGGTCGGCGCGAACGGCCACGGGCGCCCCGCAGCGCCCGCACTGCACGTAGAGCCAGATGGCATCCGGATCCTCCCCGGGGGCCCGCCCCCGCCAGAGCTCCCGAATCCTCCGCCAGATCATCGCCGCGCTCCCTCGTTTTCAACCCATCGAGCCGCTCGGCGCGTCCGGAGACGCGCCTTCCGAAGCTGGGCCTCCCACGTGCCGCCTCAGCTCCCCGCCCTCGGCGGATGGGGATGCCCATCGCCCGAGGACCAGGGCAACGTTGTGCCCGCCGAAACCGAAGGCGTTGACCAGCGCCCGCTGTACCCGCGCCGTTCGGGCGTTGTTGGGCACATAATCCAGGTCGCAGGTCGGGTCCGGGGTCTCGTAGTTGATTGTGGGGTGGATCACCCCGTGGACCAGCGTGAGGGTCGCGGCGATCGCCCCCAGGGCCCCGGCCGCCCCCATGGTATGGCCGATCATGGACTTGGTGGCGCTGATCGGGATGCGGTAGGCCGCCTCCCCGAAGACCTGCTTGATGGCCGCCGTCTCGATGGGATCGTTCAAGCGGGTGGAGGTCCCATGGGCGTTGATGTAGTCGATATCCTCCGGCTCGACACCGGCGTCCTGCAGCGCCCAGCGCATGGCGCGGGCGGCCCCCGCCCCGTCCGGCTCCGGGGCGGCTACGTGGTGGGCATCCGCCGCGTTGCCGTAGCCCAGAACCTCCGCGTAGATCCGGGCGCCCCGGGCGCGGGCGTGGGAAAGCCGCTCCAGCACCACCACCCCCGCGCCCTCGGCGTAAACGAAGCCATCCCGATGGGCGTCGAAGGGACGGCTGGCCCGCTCAGGATCCTCGTTCCGGGTGGAGAGCGCCCGCATGGCCGCGAAGCCGGCGATGGCGAAGTCGGTGATCAGCGCCTCCACCCCGCCGCAGATCACCACGTCCGCGATCCCCCGGCGGATCCACTCCGCCGCCTCACCGATGGCCTGGGCGCCGGTCGCGCAAGCAGCGGCCACGGTCGCGATCGGGCCCTTCGCCCCGAAGTAAACGCTCACGTGGTGGCTCGGCATGTTGGGGATCGAGGCGACGAGGGCGAAGGGGCTCACCCGGGCGAGCCCGTGGGTGCGGAAGATACGGATCTGTTGATCCGCCACCTCATAGCCGCCCATCCCCACCCCGATCAGCGTCCCCACCCGTTCGGGCTCCGGGAACCCATCGAACCCCGCATCCCGCACCGCCTCCAGAGCGGCCACAACGGCGAACTGCGAGCAGCGGGCCATGCGGCGGGCCTCTTTAGGGGAGAGGGCGACCGTGGGGTCAAATCCCTTCACCTCGCCGGCGATGCGCACCGGAAGCCCGGAGGCGTCGAACTGGGTGATGGGGCCGATGCCGGAGCGGCCGGCGATCAGGCCCTCCCAGAACGCCCCCACGTTCAGGCCGAGCGGGGAGAGCGCTCCCATCCCGGTGATCACCACGCGCTGGTTCTCCGGACGCATTAGACCGGGCTCCATCCACCTGCCGCGCGACACCTCGCAAGCCACGCTTCAAAGGATCCCCACGCGGCTGTAATCCCCCAGGGTGAACTTATAAGCCTTCGGCTTCATGGGGGAATGGGTGATCACCACCCGGCGGCCGATCAGGCTGTCCGCGATCCGCGGGATGTCTTCGATCCGACAATACTCCAGCACGATGCTGTGCTCGATCTCGCTGTTGACGATCTCGCAGTGATGATAGATGCTGGTGAACGGGCCGATGTAGCTGTTCACGATCCGGGTGTGCTCCCCGATGATGGCCGGGCCCCGGATGCGGCTGTTGATGATCTCCGCCCCCTTCTCGATCACCACCTTCCCCTCCAAAACCGAATCCCGATCCACATATCCCTCGACCCGCGGCTCCAGCTCCTCCAGCACCAGGCTGTTGGCCGCCAGCATGTCGATGGGCTTCCCCGTATCAATCCACCAACCGGTGTGGATGTAGGGGTAAACTTTATAGCCCCGCTCCACCAGATACTGGATCGCGTCCGTGATCTCCAGCTCCCCCCGCCAGCTGGGGCGGATGGCCGCGACCGCCTCGAAGATCGCCGGCCGGAAGAGATAGATCCCGACCAGGGCCAGGTTGCTCGGGGGCTCCCGCGGCTTCTCCACCAGCCGCACGATGCGGCCGTTCTCCAGCTCCGCCACCCCGTAATGCTGAGGGTCGGGGACCTCCTTCAGGACGATCTGGGCGTCGTAGTCGCTCTCCAGGAACATCTGCACCAGATGGCGGATCCCCCCTTGGATCACGTTGTCCCCCAGGAACATCACGAAGGGGGTATCGCCCAGGTAATCCCGCGCGATCTTCACCGCGTGGGCCAGACCCAGGGGAGCCTCCTGGCGGATGTAGGTCACCTTCACCCCCCAGCGGCTCCCATCCCCCACCGCCGCCATCACCTCGGGGGCGGTATCCCCCACGACAATCCCAACATCGGTGATGCCGGCGTCTCTCACGGTCTCAATGACCCGAAAGAGGACCGGCTTGTTGGCGATGGGGATCAGCTGCTTGGCGCTGGTGAAGGTCAAGGGGTACAAGCGCGTCCCCTTCCCCCCGCTCAGGATCAGAGCCTTGATCGGCATCCCCTCCTCCTAATCGAGGCTTGCATCGCCCGATCCAGGCGTTACCTCAAAAGGATCACTCCGAGCACCGGGGCGTGGATCCGCTCCAGCGCCTCGCGGGCGCGGAGCAGATGGCTCCGATGGGTGCGGCGGGCGTGGGCGATGAGGAGCACCCCGTCGCTGTGTTCCGCCAGCGCCAGGGTTTGGCTGGCACGCTGCACCGGCGGGGCATAGATCAGGATCCGCTCCGCCCGCCGCCGGAGGGCGGAAATCAGCTCCCCCAGCCGCTGGGACGGCAGAGGTTCCCCGGCCCCGGAGGGGCCTGCCGGCAGCACCCACAGCCCCGGGGTCCTCGTCTCCACCAGGGCGGCGTCAATGGATCCCCCCGCCCCGCTGAGGAGCCCGCGGAGCCCCGCCGAAGGCGAAATCCCCAGCGCCGCGTGGAGGCCGGGCGGCTCCCCATCCGCATCCACCAGCAGGGTACGCCGACCCGCCTCCGCGAAGGCGAGCCCCAGATCCACCACCACCTCGCCCGCGGCCTCCCCGGGAGTGGCCGGCGTGAGAAGCAGCACCTGAAGCGGGCGCTCCAGCCGCAGCGCCTCCAGGTTCATCCGCAGGATCCGATAGGCCTCCGCCACCGCAGGCCCGCGTCGGGGTTCCATCCGGGATCCTTCCCCTTGTGTGCGGAAAGAAGTGCCGAAGGCCTCAACGGCAACGCCAAAACCCATCGGGGACGCCGTCCACCGCCCCGCCTCACGAAAAGGCCTCCGGGATCTCTTCCGGCCGCCGAGCGCCCACCGGGGCTTCCATCCACCGGCGCAGGTTCGCCACGCCCTCTTCGAAGAACAGCGCCACCAGCGCGACCCACACGCCCCCCAGCCCACCGATGAGGACGTTCAGGCGGGTCTGAGGGCGGAACCGGGTATACGTCGGCTCGTCCACCAGCAGGGCGTCGATCCGATCCTCCCGACGGAGCTTCTCGTTCTCCTTCTGGCGCCACTCCGCGAACTGCTGCGCCCACCGCTTGGCGATCCGCTTGGCCAGCTCTCCGTCGGTCGCGCGGACCTCCAGACGGATCACCATGCTGCGCTCGTCCAGGGATAGGGACATGTTCCGCCGCAGCTGCTCGGGCGACATGGCCAGGCCCAGCTCCTGGATCACCCGGCGCGCGGAGGGCTGGGCAGGATCATCGCCGCCGTAGACGCTGGAGAGGATCTGAAGGTAGCTATTGAGGAGGGTTTTGGCGGCCTGGCTTTGGCCGAAATCCGGCCGCGCCGGCTGCACCGCGATCGTCGCCACCGCCCGGTACACCGGCGTCTGCAGCCGGCTGTATCCGAAGGCCAGCGCGGCGGCGATCGTCGGGAAGACCACCAACGCCCAGCCCCGGCGCCGCAGGAGCCGCAGGTAATGCTGGAGGAGCAGCCACTGCTCGGTGGCCCGGACGGCCCCCAGCTCCATCCAGCCGACCAGGAACGCCAGCGCGCCCCCCAGCACCATGCCCATCACCGCCCCCGCCGCGACATTGAAGGTCGTCTGCGGACGGAACCGGCTGGCGACCGGCTGGTCCACCAGCAGGGCGTCGATCTGGTCCTCCTGGCGCAACGTCTGGTTCTCCACCCGGCGCCACTCGATGAACAATTCGGCCCATGTCCGGGCGATCTGGCGGGCGACCTCCGGGTCGTAGGACCGGGCCTCCAGCTTGATCAGGAGGCTGCGTTCGTCCGCCGAGAAGATCACGTTCCGCCGCAGCTGCTCCGGGGTCATGTCCAGCTGCAGCGCCTGGATGACCCGGCTGGCCGAGGGCTGATGGAGATCCCCCCCGCCATAGGCGCTGGACATGATCTGCACGTAACTGCTCAGGAGGGTTTTGGCCGCCTGGCTTTGGCCGAAATCCGGCCGCGCCGGCTGCACCGCGATCGTCGCCACCGCCCGGTACACCGGCGTCTGCAGCCGGCTATACACGAAGGCGCTCAGGGCAGCCGCGGCCGCCAGAGCCGGGATCAGCCACCCCCACCGTCGCAGGATCTGAATCCCCTCCCAAAGACCCATCGTCCTCCTCGCGCGTTGCTGCGATATGCCGTGCGACCGACGGGAAAATGGGGAAACGGGAGGCCAGGGGAAGCCCCCATCGGCCCGCGCCTTCAGGGCTGAGCCCGGCGGCCCCGCGGGATCTCCCCCACCACCCGCAGGCCGAGGCGCTCCACATCCATCCGATCCCAGACCCGGGGGTCGGTGAAGTGGGCGATGCCGGCCAGGGTGAACCCCACCACGAGGCCGAGGGCGATGCGGAAAGGCCCTTCCAGCCGGGATCGGAGGGAGGGCGCAGTCGGAGACACGACTGGAGGATCCAGCGGGGTCAGCGCCGCCTCCCTCCCGGCCTGCGGCCAGACCTGGCCCACCTCCCGCCGGGCGACCTCCGCCGCTGCCTGGGCGATCGCCTCGGCGGCCCCCGGATCCGAGGCGCTCACGTAAAGCACCACCATCGAGCGTTGGTAGTCGGAGGCCAGGGCCCCCTGCACCGCCGCGGCCGGCAGCGCGATCCCCCTCCCCTGCAGCTCCGCCGCAACCCGTTCGGCGAAATCCCGGCTTCGCATCCAGGCCGAGGTGGCGGCGGCGAGGTATTCGCTGGACAGCCAGCGATAATACCCATCGTAATCATAGGCTTCCCCAGACCCCGGGCGGACCCCCACCGCGAAGCGGATGGCGGTCTGGTAACCCGGAGGCGACGGCCGCTCCATAGCGGCCGCCAGGATCCCCAGGGCGGTTGGGATCAGGGCCAACCAGCCCCATCGCCTCACAATCCGGAACAACTCCTCGAGCGTCATCTTTCGAGCTGGAGGGATCCCCATGGGGCATCAGCGCGCGGCGGGCCAGCCCTCCAGGAGGGCTCGTTCGACATCTTGGCCCTGGCGCATGGCCTCCCACGCGTGTTCCGCGATCTTCTTTATTTTTTCCTGGAACGCCCGTTTGTCAAACTGCTCCGCATGGCGCCGGATGGCCCACGGGTCAAAGCGCATGCCCTCGAACCGACGCACCGCCTCCGCCAGGCTCTCCGGGGTGGGCTCCCGGAAGAACACCCCGGTCACCCCCTCGATCACCGTATCCAGGGCCCCGCCGGCCGCGAAGGCGATCACCGGCCGCCCGGCGGCCATCGCCTCCACCGGCGCGATCCCGAAATCCTCCACCCCAGGGAAGATGAAGGCTCGGCAGCCGGCGTAGAGGTCGGGGAGCCGATCCGCCGACACCCGCCCGAGGAAGGTGATGGTCGGGCCCGCGATGCGCTCCAGGCGCCTCCGATCGCGGCCATCCCCCACGATCACCAAGGGAAGCCGGAGCCGATTGAAGGCCTCGATGGCCAAATCGATCCGCTTGTAGGGGACCAGCCGGGAGACGATCAAGAAGTAATCCCCGTCCCCGGCGGAAGGCTGGAAGCGCTCCACCTCCACCGGCGGATGAAGGATGAGCGAGGGGCGCCGATAGAATTTGCGGATCCGCCGGGCGACCTCCCCCGAGATGGCGATGAACGCATCCACCCGATCCGCCGCCACTCGGTCCCAGACCCGCAGGAGCGCGATGAGCGGGCGGAGCAGGCGGCGGGCCGGGCCGGGCAGCCCCTCCCGCGCGATGTATTCCTCATACGCCCAAACGTAGCGGGTCGGCGTCAGGCAATAGCAAAGATGGACCGTGGAGGGCCCCGTGATCACCCCATGGCAGAACCCGCTCTTGTTCGAAAGCACCACATCGTATTCGGAGAGGTTCAACCCCTCGAAGGCGAGGGGGTAGAGGGGAAGGTAGAGTTGATGATACCGGTGGATGAAGGGAAGGGCGTCCAGCCAGGTGGTGTGGATCCTCCAGCTCCGATAGCGGGCGGGCATCCGATCCCGCGCGTAGATGCTGGTGTAGATAGGGGCATCGGGGAACGTCTCCACCAAGGCTTCCAGCACCGCCTCGGCGCCGCCCATCTGGTTGAGCCAGTCGTGGACCAGGGCGACTCGCATCGCTCCGCACAGCGTCGCGTAGGGTCTCCTCCGATCTACCCGCCTGAACCCCGGAGGGGCGCTCGCGAACGATCCCCTCTGCGCGCGGCTCAGCGGCCCAGGCCCTCCGTAAGGGAGCGGACGGGGGTGAAGGATCGGCGATGGATGGGGCTGGGGCCGCGCTCCTGGAGAGCCCGGCGATGGGCCGGCGTGCCATAGCCCTTGTGCCCGGCGAAGCCATACCCCGGGTAGACCCGATCCATCTCCACCATCCATCGGTCCCGCGTGACCTTAGCCACGATGGAGGCGGCGGCGACCGAAAGACAGCAGGCGTCCGCTTGGACCAAAACCCGTTGGGGCAATGGGATGGGCAGACTCAGGGCGTCCACGATGAGGGCCTCGGGGGCCACGCCCAGGGCCTCCAGGGCTCGCTCCATCGCCCGACGGGTCGCCGGGACGATCCCCAGGGCGTCGATCTCCTCCGGGCCGGCCATCCCGATCCCCACCGCCAGCGCGACGCGGAGGATCTCAGGGAAGAGGGCCTCCCGCTCCGCGGGCGTCAGGGCCTTGGAATCCCGCACCCCAGCCAGGTGCCGGCGCAGCCGTGCGGGCTCTGGCGGGAGGATCACCGCGGCAGCCACCACTGGCCCCGCCCATGCCCCCCGCCCGGCCTCATCCAGCCCGGCCACCCGCCGATACCCCCGGCGCCAGAGCGCGGCCTCCTCAACCAGCGTCGGCCGCGGAGGCGGAGGAGGGGACAGACCCCGACCGCGCATAGCAGCCCCTCCACGCGTTCCAGCGGATCAGGAACAACTCGCGGAACATGTTCAAGCTGTCCCTCAGGAGCCGCACCCGGCTCTCCGGATTGAAATACCATGTAACTGGAACCTCCACGATCCGGTAGCCCCGCATCCGGGCGATGAAGAGCACCTCCACATCGAAGCTCATGCCGTCCAGCCGCTGCGATCGGAAGAGGTCCTCCGCCACCTCCCCCCGGAACATCTTGAAGCCGCATTGGGTGTCCTGAAAGCCGGGGACCGCCAGGAGGCGGACGATCGCGTTAAAGATGCGCCCGATCACATGGCGATACAGGGGCTCCCCGATCCGCCGCGCCCCTGCCACTTCCCGGCTCCCGATGGCCACATCGAACCCCTCCAGCTGCGGGGGAAGGAACTTCACCACCTCCTCGATGGGCGTGGAAAGATCCGCATCGCAGATGTAGCGGTAGCGGCCACGAGCGGCCAGCATCCCCTGGCGGACCGCGCGCCCCTTCCCCCGGCGGGGATCCCGGATCAGGCGGACGTACGGATGCTCCCGCGCGAAGGCCTCAACGATCTCCGCCGTCCGATCGGCGCTGCCGTTCTCCACGACGATCACCTCGACGGGCTGGCCCCACTCCCGCAGGAACCGATCGATCTGCTCCAGCGCTCGGGGGAGCCGGCGCTCCTCATTGTGGGCCGGGATGATGATGGAGAGGAACGGGTCGTCCATCTTGACCTCCGCGGATCGGGCGGGCAACAGCATAGCACAGAGGCGGGGGGCGCACAAATGGCCCTTCGCATGACCGGGATCCTAAGGGGAGAAGGGATGGGGCGATAGGCCCTTGAGGACGCGCAGCCGTCCGTCCCCGGTTGGGCGAAGGGAGCTGCTGAGGCCGTGGGATGTCTAGGGGAGGGCCGGAGGGTCAGGAGGATCATCAGATCCCCCTCGGGGAACCCGGAGGATCCCCCCGCGGACCCGCCAGCCCGATCGGTCCACCGTCCAGATCGACCCGCCGACCGCCAGATCCTCAACTGGAATTCAGGCCTACGGGGATGGCGATCCGCATCCCCCTCGCCAGGCCGGTGGGGCCAATCGCCTGGGCCACCGTTCGCTTCCGGAGGATCGCCGCATCGCCGTCGATCCCGATTCAGGGCGAGGGTCACTCGACTGCCATCGCTTGACCGACTCCCCCACGCGCCGGGTGATCGGCCGCCCCCCCCGACGTCGGGGACCGGGCGTGCTTGAAGCGGTAAGGTGGTGAGGAGGAGGGATGACGGTTCCCCAACCCCATCTCCCCATCGGGATTCCCTCGCGGGCGGATCCTGGAGGGAAAGCAAGGGGCAACGGGTGAGACCATGGGGGTGCCAGCGAGGGCCGCGAAGGACGCGGATGAGGCAGACGATCGGACCGCTGACGAGGCCGCTGGAGCCAGCTTCCCCGGCCCAGCGGGAATCGTCTTCCCGTTCATACGCTGGGCCTTCCGAATCCTCGAGCGCGTTTCAATCCCACGCTGGTTCGATCGAGGTCGTTGGGGCAACTGGACCGGTCGCCCTTGCTCGATTGGGTTTCAATCCCACGCCGGTCCGATCGAGGCTCTGGGGCTTAAGGGTCATTTCAAAAGCCTATTCAGGCAGATGAGGGAGGAAGGCGAGGAGTGGAAGGCCTGGTAGACCCGGAGAGCGCGCCCACCGCCCCACCAGCTTGCGACACCGCTCCAGGGTCAACTTCCCGGTCACGGCCAGCCCCCTCCCCTCATGGGCTGGCCACAGCTGATCACAGCCTCATCGGTTTTTGAATCCACCTCTAAGGCCCCCCAGCGAGACTCGGCGCCCGCGGGGTCCCGCTCAAGGCGCGCAATGAGCCCCAGCCCTAGCACGACCTCCCCATCATACATGACCGCCGCCTGCCCCGGGGTGAGATCCCGCATCGGCTCGTCGAACACCACCCGCGCCCGGCCCTCCGGCAGCGGGATGATCCAGGCGGGGACCTCCCGGGCACGGTATCGGATCTTCACCGTGGCCCGGAAGGGGCCGGGAGGAATTTCCCCGCTGATGAAGTGGACCCCCTCCAGGAGACAGGCGCGGCGGCCCAGCTCCTCCGCCGTCCCCACAATCACTGCGTTCTCCACCGGATCGATATCCACCACATACAGGGGAACCCCCGCCGCGATCCCCAGGCCGCGGCGCTGGCCGATCGTATAGAAAGCCAACCCTTGGTGCTGGCCCAGGATCCGCCCCCCGGTGTCCTTGATCGGGCCGGGCCGAAGCGCCTCGGGGGCGTGACGGCGAAGGAAGGCCCGATAATCGCCATCGGCGATGAAGCAAAGATCCTG
Source organism: Thermoflexus sp. (assembly GCA_041641155.1). GTDB lineage: Bacteria > Chloroflexota > Anaerolineae > Thermoflexales > Thermoflexaceae > Thermoflexus. The sequence goes on along the minus strand of JBEPYX010000002.1, from coordinate 12,617 downwards.
GCTCTCCGGCTTATCGGCCACCGGGAGCCCGAAGCGGCGGGCCAGCGCCCGCACCTCCTCCTTCGTGTATCCCCCGACCGGGAACATCGCGTGGCGCAGCTCCCTCTGCCCTAGGACCGCCAAGACATAGGACTGGTCTTTGCGCGGGTCGGCCCCGCGCAGCAGCTGGTAGCGGCCGTCCACCTCACGGACCCGGGCGTAGTGCCCGGTGGCGAGGTATTCGGCCCCCAAGGCCAGGGCCCGCCGGAGCAACCAATCGAAGCGAACAAAGCGGTTGCAGCGGAGGCACGGGTTGGGCGTGCGCCCCGCCAGGTATTCACGGATGAAGAAATCCACCACGGTCTGCTTGAAGAAGTCGGCCACGTTGAGGACATAGAAGGGAATGCCAAGATGATCGGCCACCCGATAGGCCAGCTCCATGTCCTCCAGGGTGCAACAACGGTTGGTCGAGGCATGGGCGTCCCCGCCCTCGCCCCACAGGCGCAACATGATCCCGATCACCTCGTATCCCTGCTCCACCAGCAGGGCGGCGGCGACGCTGCTGTCCACGCCGCCGCTCATCGCCACCACCACCCGGGTCATCGAGCCTTCTCCGTCCTCCGCGATCGAAACACCACAGCCGGCGGAAGGGGGGCGCCCCCTCCGAGGGGAGGGCTTGATCCCGGCTCCCCTCATACCTCCACCGCCTGCATCGCCCGCAGCGAGGCGACAGCCCGGGGGAGGACCTCCAGGACGACGTCGATGTCCTCGTCGGTGTTGGACTTCCCCAGGGTGAGCCGGAGGGAGCCCACGGCCCATTCATGGGGAAAGCCCATCGCCAGCACCACCTCCGAAGGCTCCGGCCGGCCGCTGGTACACGCGGAGCCGGTGCTGGCCGCGATCCCCTCCACATCCAGGGCCAGGAGGAGCTCCTCCCCGTTGATCCCCTTGAAGACGAAGCTCGCGTGGTGGGGCAGGCGCTCCGTCGGATGGCCGGTCAGGCGGGCGTCCGGCACCCGTTCCAGGATCCCCTGGATCAGCCGATCGCGCAGCCGCCGCAGCCGGGCGTTCTCGCTCTCCCGGCTCTCCTGGGCCAGGCGTAGGGCGGTGGCCAGCCCGACGATCCCGGCCACGTTCACCGTCCCCGCCCGCCGGCCGCGCTCGTGCCCCCCGCCGGTGATGGCCGGCAAGTAGGGCGTCCCCTGGCGGATGTAAAGCACCCCCACCCCCTTCGGCCCATAGAACTTGTGGGCGGAGAGGGTCAACAGATCCACCCCCAACCGCCCGACGTCGAGATCCAACATCCCCCCCGCCTGGACCGCATCGGTGTGGAAAGGGATCCCCTTGGCGCGGGCGATGCGGGCGATCTCGGCGATGGGCTGGATCGTCCCCACCTCGTTGTTGGCATACATCACGCTGATCAGGATAGTGTCCTTGCGGATCGCCCGGCCGACATCCTCCGGGTTCACCATGCCGTATTCATCCACTGGCAGGTAGGTGACCTCGAAGCCGAAGACCTCCTCGAGCTGGCGGGCGGTGTTGAGCACCGCGTGATGTTCCACCGAGGACACGATGATGTGGTTCCCCCGGCCGGCCCGCCGTTGGGCGAAGGCCACCCCCCGCAGCGCCAGGTTGTCGCTCTCGGTCCCGGAGCCGGTGAACACGATCTCGGTGGGGTGACAGCCCAAGATGGCCGCCACCGTGCGACGGCTCTCCTCCAGCGCCTTCGCCGCCGCGCGGCCGAAGCGATGGATGGAAGCGGAGTTGCCATAGACCTCAGCGAAATAGGGCAACATCGCCTCCACCACCCGGGGATCCACCGGGGTGGTGGCCGAGTGATCCATGTAGATCGTCCGCACCGCCATGGCCTCCCCTCCCTTCCAGGGTCCACCGTTCCCCCTTACAGGGGCAGGTGGCAGTCCGCCCTGCCTGTCATCCGCCGATCCAGGATCCCCCCATGCAGCACCCTCATTTTAAAGCGCCGGGAAAGGGGGCAGCAAAAAACGCTAACCGAACCCTTGGGGATGGGCCCAGCTCGTCGTAACCGGGCCATGGGGCTTCCGCCGCGCGGAGAGGGGGATAGGCTCCTCCCTTCGGCGCCGTCGCCGCCTCACGCACTGCCGGAGCCGGTTCCCTCCGGCTGGCCTGACTCCAGGGCGGCGCGGGTGAGCTCGCTGAGGAAGGCCAGGGAGCGAGGGCGGCGCTCCAGGACGGCCAGGAGGTGGCGTCCGACGACCTCCCCCAGCTCCTGGAGGGTCGCCGCGCTCAGAGGAGCTGCCCGGAAGGCCGGGTAGGCGCTCCGGAGGGCGAAGCGCATGCCTTTCAGCGCCCGGCGGCTCAGCGGCCGGGCCGTCGGGGCACGGGGAGCGCAGCGGGGGCAGAGGACGCCCCCGCGCCGTGGGTCGAACCCGTAAGGCCCCGGCTCCTCCCGAAGGGGCTCCCCACACCCGACGCAGATCTCCACCTGCGGCCGGAACCCGGCGATCTCCAGGAGATGGAGCTCGTAGTAGCGAACGGCGCGCTGGGGGTCCTCTTCGGTGTCCAGTCGATCCAGGGTTTCCGCCAGCAGATGATACAGCGCCCGGCTCTCCTCCCCCTCGGGGGCGAAGGCCTCGGCCAGCTCCGCCACATAATGGGCCAAGGCGCTGCGGGCCAGATCCTCCCGGAGATCCGGATGGGCGGCGATCACCTCCGCCTGGCTGATCAGGTCCAGCTCCCGTCCCCGGGCGAGCAGCAGGGAAGTCCGCATGAAGCGCTCCAGATGCCCGGCCTTACGGCTCCGGATCTTTCGCACCCCCTTGGCCAGCACCCGACGCTTCCCGAACTCCGGGGTCAGGATGGTGAGCAGCCGATCGGCCTCCCCGAAGTCCGCCCGCCGGAGGACGATGGCCTCGGTGCGGTACAGGCGCTCCCGTTCCCTCCGCATCGGACTCTCCACACCTGTCGGATCCGCGCTTTGGGGAATTGGCGGACGTCGAAGGTGCCCCCTTCAGCCCCTCAAACGCTCTTCAGAGCGCCCCTTCCCCTCCGGACTGCCTGGGCTCTGGCCCGGGCTCCACCGGCGAGGCCGTTGGCGCCGGGCTCGGCCTCACCCGGACCGCCTGGGGCCCCTTCGGGGTGATCTCCACCTCGAACGTGACCGGCTGATTCGCCTCGAGGACGACCCCCGGCTGGGCGATGCCGGTTCGGTGGAAGAAGATCTCGGTGCCGTCTTCGCAACGGATGAACCCATAACCCTTCTCCAGGCTGAACCATTTCACCCGGCCCTCATAGGTATGCCCAGGCTCCAGCTTGCGCCTCGGCTTCGCCGCCTCCGCCCGGCATCGCGGGCACAGGGTGGGCTCCACCAGCGGTTGCCCTGCCTCCACCATGCGCCGCTGCTCGGTCACAGTGAACACGAAAGGTCGTCCGCACTTCTCGCAGGTCAGCAGCTTGTCCGCAAACGGCATAGGGTCTCCACCTCGTTCAAAGGGAGCGAATCCTTGGCCAACCGGAATGGGGGAGGATATCCCCCCCTTTCACCGACCGCTAGGGCGTGGGCGCGAGCTCCCCCGGGCGCCAGCGGAAGGTTCGAGCAGCCGGCGGGCCCGCCGGATCGAAACGGACCGTCTGATCCGGCTCCACCACCCGCCGCACCACCTGGACCGTCCAGCGGAAGGTATGCTCCCGGGAATCCTCCCCGACCGCCGACTGAAGCAGCGCCGCCGGGACATGCCAGGCGGTGGCGCGGGTGCGCAGGCTGCCGATCTCCACGCCATCCTCCCGGAACAGGCGTACCTCATACCACTCGCCGATCTCCAGACGGCCCACCGATGCCCACTGAAGCAGCACTGGCAGCCCATCCCCGGGAACTCGCCCACCATCCGGCGGGCTGAGCAGCGGCGGCGGTGGATACGTTGGGACCGGCGTGAGCGTGGGCGTGGCGGTGGGCTCGGGCGCCGGGGTCGGCGTGGCCAGCGGGATCACCAGCGCCTGGCCGGCTTGGATCCGCTCCGGATCCGCGATCCCGTTGGCCACCTGGATCGTCTGCATGGGGACGCCATACCGCTGGGCGATCGCCAGCAGGGTTTCCCCGGGTTGAACCACATGGACGATTTTGTCCGGCCGCGGCGTGGGGGAGGGCGTGACCCCAGGGGGCAGGGTCGGCGTGGCCAAGATCGGCGTGGGCGTGTAAACCGGGACCAGCAACACCTGTCCCACCCGAATGAGGTCGCCAGAGAGTTGGTTGAGCTGGCGGATCGCATCCACCGAGACGCCGTAGCGCGCGGCGATATCCAACAGGGTCTCCCCCACCTGGACTTGGTGCTGCAACGGCGGGATGGGCGTGGGGATCTCGGTCGGGATCGGCGTGGGCGTGGGGATCGGCGTCCAGGTGGGAGTGGGCGATGACGCCGGCGTAGGGGTGGGGCGGGTCATCGCAGCGCGGGCGATCCGGATCACCCACCACCCGGCCCCGGCCAGGAGGAGAAGGACAAGCGCCGTACCTAAAAGGGAGGATCGCCATGGGATCGGCGGTTCGGGCTCGGGCAAAGGGGCCTCGGCGGTCGCGGTCAGGTCGGCGCCGCAGCGCCAGCAGGTGCGCGACCGGCGCGAGACCAGCATCCCACAGCGCGGGCAACGCCGGAACGGGTCGGAAGGGCGCACCTCGCTCATGGGGCGGAACCGTCCAAGCCCAGGATGGGGGCGATCCCCTGCATGGCCTGCAGCACCCGGGCTACATGTTGATCCAATGGGATGCCTAGCTCCGCCGCCCCCTGCTCAATATCCGCCCGACGGACCCCTGCCGCAAAGCGTTTATCTTTCCATTTCTTGAAGATCGAATCCACGGTGACGCTGTAGAGGCTGCGGTCGGGCCGGACCAGGGCCACAGCCGTGATGAGACCGGTGAGCTCGTCGACGGCGAACAGCGCTTTATCCCGGAGGGTCTCCCGCGGGACGCCGGTGACCTCCGTAGCGTGGGACAGGATGGAGCGGATGATGTCCTCCGGCCAACCACGCTCCCGCAGGATCCGCGCCCCCTGATTCGGATGGCCATCGGGGGCCACATAGGGATAGCGCTCATAATCGAAGTCGTGCAACAGGCCGACGATCCCCCAGGACTCCTCATCCTCCCCGAAATAGCGGGCGTAAGCCCGCATCGCCGCTTCCACCGCCAGCATATGACGGCGCAGGTTCTCGCTCTGGGTGAACTCGCAAACGAGCGCCCACGCATCCTCTCGAGTGGGCATCGGGCCGCTCCCTCCAGGTTTGGCATCGGGCGGAAAGGCATTTTGTGCTAGGGATCCCGCCGTGTCAAGGTCCCCGAACGGCCCCCGATCCCTTGGAAACCGGGAGGCCGACCCGGACACCGCAGGGCCTAGGGAAAACGGGTCGGAACACCGAAACGCCCGGAGGGGCCACGGGGTCGTCTTGACACCTCCCCACGCCTTCGCTATACTTTTAAGCGAGCATGGGCCGTTAGCTCAACTGGTAGAGCAGGGGACTCTTAATCCCAAGGTTGCAGGTTCGAGTCCTGCACGGCCCACCACCCCACCGCCCCGGGGATCGCCCCCGGGGCGGTTCCTTTGACGATCGGCCGCCCTCCCCCAGGCGCTCCACCCGGCTGACCGATGATGGACAACCGATGCCCCGACGGATACAATGATAAAGCGCTTTAGCAAAGCAGCCAGCGGGTGCCGTTCGCTGGCCGCTGTGCCCGCCCCGACCGGGTCCCCTGGAGGCGGGCCCACCTCCGGCGAAGCGATCCAGCGGCATAGGGGTTCTCTTCCCAGCAAATCCATATCACTGCTTCGGGATGACGGAACAACAACCTTCGATGATGGAGGCTGTGAATGGAGCCTCGCCCGAACGAAGCCACGCTGCCCAAGCGCATCGCCCGGCTGAGCGATCTGGCCGGCAATCTGTGGTGGACCTGGCAGCCGGACGCGCAGCGGTTGTTCCAGCGTTTGGACCCCGTGCTTTGGGAGGAGACCCGCCACAACCCCATCGCGCTGCTGCGGCGGGTCGAGCGCGCCCGCCTCAACGCCGCCATGCAGAGCCCGGCCTACCTCGACCTGTATGACCGGGTGCTGGCCGAGTTCGATCGGGCGCTGACCGGGGAGACCTGGTTCGAGCGGACGTTCCCGCAGCACGCCGGGGCCACCATCGCCTATTTCTCCACCGAATTCGGCATCCACGAGGCCTTCCCGGCCTACGCGGGGGGGTTGGGCGTGCTGGCCGGCGATTCCTTGAAGGAGGCTAGCGACCTCGGCCTACCAATGGTCGGGGTGGGGCTGCTCTACCAGCACGGCTACTTCACCCAGCGCATCACGGAAGATGGCTGGCAGGAGGCCATCTATGAACGCCTGGACCTGGGAAACCTCCCCCTCTACCCCGCCGTCGGCCCCGACGGACAGCCGGTGCAGATCGAGGTGGCCGTCGCAGGCCGCCCCGTCCGCGTTCAGGTTTGGCGCTTGCAGGTCGGCCGCATTCCCCTCTACTTGCTAGACACTGATCTCCCGTCCAACGCTCCCGCAGACCGCGCCCTCTCCGCCCGGCTTTACGAAGGGGATCCGGAACAGCGGATCGCCCAGGAGATCGTCCTGGGGATCGGGGGGGTGCGCGCCCTGCGCGCCCTGGGGTTGCGCCCGGCAGCCTGGCACCTGAACGAAGGACATTCCGCCTTCTCGATCCTGGAACGGCTGCGGGAGCACATCGCGGAGGGCCTTTCCTTTGAGGAGGCAGCCGAGCGGGTGCGGGCGACCACCGTCTTCACCACCCACACCCCTGTTCCCGCTGGCCACGACCGCTTCTCCTTCACCCTGATCGAACGGGCTTTAGCCGGCTACTGGGAGTCGCTGGGCCTTTCCTTCCAGGAGTTCTGTGAGCTGGCGCGCCAGGACGAGCCCTGGGGGGCTACGTTCAACATGACCGTGCTGGCCCTGCGCTTCTCTGAACACCGGAACGCGGTCAGCGAGCTACACGGCCAGGTGACCCGGCGCATGTGGGCCCACCTGTGGCCCGGCCGCCCGATCGAGGAGGTCCCCATCCGCCACATCACCAACGGGGTCCACGTGGGGACATGGCTGGCGCGTCGGATGCGGGTCCTTTATCAGCGCTACCTGGGGCCCGATTGGCTGGAACGCGTGGATGACCCCGCCCTGTGGGAACGGGTCTTAGAGATCCCAGATGAGGAGCTGTGGACGGTCCGGCGCCACCTCAAGCGCAAGCTGGTCGCCTTCATGCGGGAGCGGGCGCGTCGGCGCTGGCAGCGCAACCACGTCCCTCCGATCCAGATCGTGGCCTCCGGTGTGCTCCTGGACCCCTACGCGTTGACCATCGGCTTCGCCCGGCGGTTCGCCCTTTACAAGCGGGCGTATCTCCTCTTCCGGGATCCGGAACGCCTGCGGCGGCTGGTGAACGACCCACACCGACCTGTTCAGATCATCCTGGCGGGGAAGGCTCACCCAGCCGACGAGCCGGCCAAGCGGATGATCCAAGAGATCTACCGCCTGATCAAGGACCCGGCGTTCGGAGGGCGGATCGTTTTCATCGAGGATTACGACATGGAGGTGGCCCGCTACCTGGTGCAAGGGGTGGATGTCTGGCTGAACACCCCCCGCCGCCCCATGGAGGCCAGCGGCACCAGCGGCCAGAAGGCCGCCCTCAACGGGGTGCTGAACCTCAGCGTGCTGGACGGCTGGTGGCGCGAGGGCTACAATGGGGCCAACGGCTGGGCCATCGGAGAGGACCGGGATTACGAGGACCCGGAGGCCCAGGACGCGGCGGACGCCGCCTCCCTCTATGAGCTGCTGGAGAACGCGGTCGTCCCCCTCTACTACGACGTGGAGGCCGACGGGATCCCCCACCGCTGGCTGCGCATGGTGAAAGAATCCATCCGATCCCTCGCACCCTTCTTCAACACCCGCCGGATGATGAAAGAATACCTGCGCGAGATGATTCTGCCTGCCATGGAGGCCGCCCGCCGCCTGACCGCCCCAGTGGGATGAGGGGCTCGGGAAATTTGGGGGGCGCGCTGCTTCGGGTTATCATAGGCATCCGGATGGCGAGCCCCTTCCCGGCGGAAGAGGGACCCGATGGCACCATCCGGAAGGTGTGTTGCGCCTTCCTGACTTCGACGATCGGAGGGACGTTGATGGCTCGTGTGCTGCCGCCTGAGGCGTTGCGCCGCACCGTGGATCCCCATACCCTCCCCCTGCGCTCGACTGAGGAACTCCCGCCCCTGGCCAGCCTGATCGGGCAACCTCGGGCCGTGGCCGCCCTCGAGTTCGGCCTGGACATCCCCGACCAAGGCTTCAACATCTACGTGGCCGGCCCTCCCGGCGTCGGCCGGATGACGGGCGTCCAGATGTTCCTGGAAGCGCGGGCCAAATCCCAGCCCACACCGCCCGACTGGTGCTATGTCTACAACTTCCAGGACCCATCGCGCCCCCGCGCCCTCCGCTTGCCGCCCGGGAAAGGGCGGGAGCTGCGCCGCGACATGCAGCAGCTCATCGAGGCGGTCCGCCGCGAGATCCCCCAGGTCTTCGAGAGCGACGAATACAACAACCGACGCGAGGCCATCCTGAAGGAGGCGAACCAGCAGCGGGAGGAGATCCTCAAGCGCCTGAACCAGCGGGCGATGGCCCAGGAGATGATGGTGGAGATCACCCCCATGGGGATCGCCGTGGTCCCCCTCCTGGGCGGCCGTCCGATCACCGAGCAGCAGTTCGCCGCCCTGCCCCCTGCCATGCAGGAGCTGCTCCGTCGGCGCCGCGAGGCCTTCGAGGAGGAGGTGAAGCGGGCCATCAAGGAGATCCGCCAGCTGGAGCGGGCCGCCCAGGAGCGCCTGCGGCAGCTCAACCGGGAGATCGCCCTCTTTGTCGTGGAAGGGCTCATGGACGATCTCTTCGAGAAGTATCGGGATCTCCCCGAGGTGCTGGCGTACCTTAAGGCTGTCCAGAACGACATCGTGGAGAACGCGGACCAATTCCGGGGCCGCGAGGAGGGTCAGACCCTCCCCTTCCCGCTCCCTATACCCCCCTTCGCGGATATGGCCCTGCGCAAATACACGGTCAACGTGCTGGTGGACAACGCGGAGCAACAAGGGGCCCCGGTGGTCATCGAGTGGAACCCCACCTTCCCCAACGTCTTCGGGCGGCTGGAGAAGGAGAGCCTGCTGGGGGTGCTGCACACCGATTTCACCCTCATCCGCGCCGGCGCCCTCCATCGGGCCAACGGGGGCTACCTGGTGATGCCGGTGGAGGGGGTGCTGGTCAACCCCTTCGTCTGGGAAGGTCTCAAGCGCACCCTGCGGCAGCGGGCGGTCGAGATCGAGGAGCCTGGGGAGCGGATGGGGCTGCTCACCACCCGCACCCTGGACCCCGAGCCCATCCCGCTCGACGTGAAGGTCATTCTCATCGGCAGCCCCCTTCTGTATCACTTGCTGTATCTCTACGATGAGGAGTTCAGCGAGCTTTTCAAGGTGAAAGCCGACTTCGACATCGAGATGCAGTGGGACGAGAACGGGATGCGGGATTACATCGCCCTCATCAGCACCCTCTGCCGCAAGGAGGGGCTATGCCACCTTGACGCAGAGGCGGTGGCCCGGGTCATTGAATACGGCGGCCGGCTGGCCGAGGACCAGACCCGGCTCTCCACCCGGTTCGCCGAGGTGGCGGATCTGGTACGGGAGGCCAACTTCTGGGCCCGCAAGGCAGGCTCCCCCATGGTAACCGCCGAACATGTCCGGCAGGCCCTGGAAGCCAAGATCTACCGGTCGAACCTCATCGAGGAGCGCATCCGGCAGTTGATCGCCGAGGGAACCCTGTTGATTGACGTCGAGGGAGCCAGGGTCGGCCAGGTCAACGGGCTCTCCGTCATCGATCTCGGCGATTACCGCTTCGGGCGGCCCAACCGGATCACAGCGACCATCGCCTTGGGCCGGGAGGGAGTGATCGACATCGAGCGGGAGGCCCGGCTGGGCGGGCCGATCCACACGAAAGGGGTGCTGATCTTAAGCGGCTACCTGGCCTCCAAATACGCCCAGGACAAGCCCCTCACCCTCTCCGCCCGCCTGGTCTTCGAGCAATCCTACTCCGGGGTGGAGGGGGACAGCGCCTCGTGCGCGGAGCTCTGCGCCCTGCTCTCCGCCCTGGCCGACGTCCCCATCCGCCAGGGCATCGCCATCACCGGTTCGATCAACCAGAAGGGGGAACTGCAGGCCATCGGCGGGGTCAACGAAAAGATCGAAGGCTTCTACTACACCTGCAAGGTCAAGGGGCTCACCGGAGAGCAGGGGGTGGTCATCCCCGAGGCCAACGTCCGTAACCTGATGCTCCGAGAGGAGGTCGTGGAGGCTGTCCGGCAGGGGAAATTCCACATCTGGGCCGCCCGCACCGTGGACGAGGCGATCGAGATCCTGACCGGTGTCCCCGCGGGCGAGCGGGGGCCTGACGGGAAATACCCCCAGGGAACGATCAACGCGCGGGTGGACCAGCGGCTGCGGGAGATGGCCGAGGCGCTGCAGCGCTTCGGCCGCGAGGAGCGACCGGAGCGCAAGGAGCCCGAGGCCCCGAAGAACGCGGAGGGACAGGCAGGGGCGCGCGATGGATAAAGCCACCCTGATCCGGCGGATTCGGGAGGAACGGGAGCGCTTGTGGAAGGCCCTGGAAGGGCTCTCCCCCGAGGAGATGAGCCGCGAGCCGGTCTTTCGGGAGTGGACGGTCAAGGACATCCTGGCCCACATCGCGATGTGGCAGGGGCGCCTGATCACCGCCCTGTTCCAGCTGGAGCAGGGTCGCCGCCCGAAGGATCTCCACCTCTCCCCGGCTCAGGTGGACGCCCTCAACGAACGCTTCTACCGCGAGCAGAAGGATCGCCCCCTGGAGCGGGTGCTGGCGGACTTCCACGGGACGTATCAGCAGCTGCTGAAGCGTCTGGAGCGCCTCTCGGAGGAGGATCTCACGCGGCCCGGCCGGTTCCCCGGCGTCCCCGGCCCCCTCTGGGCGCTCATCGCGGCAGGCACCTTCGAGCACGACGCCGAGCACCGCGCCGATATCGAGCGGTGGCGGGCGAGGAAAGGGACCCCGCCCCCGCCATAACGGTCCCCGGCGATCCATCCCCGCCGCGCCCTTCCCCCTCAGGCATTCACATCCTCCGGAGCCCGCGAACCTCCAAAACCGGCAACACGAAGAGGAACCCGGTCTCGGGATTCTCCAGGGGGCCGAGGATCCGTTCGGTCTCCCGGATAAGGCCCTCCAGATCGAAGTCGTCGGGGACAACCGAGAACAGGGTGCGATGGTGGAAAGCGGCCTCCGCGCTCTCCAAGAGCGAGCGTAGGGAAGGCACCAGGGGGACGTCATCGCGCCCCACCCATTGGCGCAGGGAGGCCATCCCGATGGTGTCGATCATGGTCACCCCAGGCACCCCCAGCGCCTCCCACGCCCGCAGCACCTCATGGACCTTCTCCAGGTTGGGGATCACCACCACCACACATTTCGGCATCCGGACCTCCGCAAGCGACAAGATGGCTCAGGCATATGGAAAGGCCTTGGCCCTGTGCGCTCCCAAATCCGCGGGGATTTCAATCCCGCCCGACCGCCCCGAGCTGGCGGGGGCCGAACGACCAGCGCAGCAGGATCGGCGTGAGAAGGGTGGTGGCCACCACCATGGCCACCACGGCCGCGAACTCATAGGGCTTCAAGAAGCCCGCCGAGAGGCCCAGGGAGGCAAAGATCAGGCCGACCTCCCCCCGCGAGATCATCCCCAGCCCCAGGCGCCACGCCTGCACCGGACGGAACCCCCCCAGCCACGCCCCCACCCCGCAGCCGATGACCTTGGAGAGCACCGCCACGAGGATCAAGGCCAGGGTGAACAGCGCCGCCTCCCACGACATCGTCCGAAGGTCCGCCCGCAGGCCGACCCCCACCAGGAAGAGGGGGACGAAGAACCCATAGGCGGCGGGGCGCATGCGCTCGACGATCGCGTGGCGGGCCGGGTGGCTCCCCAACCCCAAGCCGGCCAGGAAGGCCCCGGTGATGGCCGCCAGGCCGCCCAGCGCCTCCGCCGCCCCGGCGAGGGCCAGAGTCGCCACGAGGGTCAGGGCCATCAGGCCCTCGCTGACCGGCAAGCCCTGGACCCACGTGACCGCGCGGGGCAGGAACCAGCGGGCCAGGAGGAAGGCGAGGATCAGAAAGAGCACCATGCGTGCCAGGGCGAGCGCCAGCCCACCGGCGCCGCCTCCCGCACTGTCCCCGGGGTTCACCACGCTGGTGAACACCGCCAGGGCAAGCAACGCCAGGACATCGTCCACCACCGCGGCCCCCAGAAGGGCGATCCCCTCCGGCGAGCGCAGCCGGCCCAGCTCCAGCAGTGTCTGGGCGGAGATGCTCACGCTGGTGGCGCTGAGGACCAGGCCCACGTAGATCGAGGTGGGCAGATCACCGTGAAAGGGATACGCCACCAGCGTCCCCAGCACCAGCGGCATCGCCACCCCCGCCGTCCCGGCCAGCAGGGCCACCCGGCGCGCCCTGAGAAACTCCTCCAGCTCGATCTCCAGGCCGGCCATCCCCATCAGGAGGATCACCCCGATCTCCCCGAGGATCCACACCATCTCCGAAAATCCCTGATGGTGGAAGAGCGGCCAGGAGAACACGTTC
>JBEPYX010000001.1:0-40223 GCA_041641155.1 Thermoflexus sp. | reverse complement strand
GATCGCGCGGCAACCCGTCGGAACAGCGAGGGATCAGGGGGTCCGGCTTCCACGAGGGCTCTCGTGCCCCTCGGATCGCGGCGGCCTCCAGCGATGGTCTGTTCCCCCAATCTGATATCCGCGAGGTGAACGATGGCGGATCGGACGGACGCCTGGCATGATCTGATCGCCTCTTTGCAGCGGCGGATCGAGGCCTATACCCCTCAGGTGGAAGTGGCCGAGATCGGCGAGGTCATTGAGGCGGGGGATGGGATCGCCCGGTGCTCGGGCCTCAGCAATGTGATGGCCAGCGAGCTGGTGGAGTTCGAGAACGGGGTGATCGGGATCGCCTTCAACCTGGAGCGGGACAACGTCGGTGTGATCATCCTGGGGGACTTCAGTGGGATCCGCCAGGGGATGAAGGTCCGCGGCACCGGCCGCATCGCCTCGGTCCCGGTAGGCCAGGCCCTGCTGGGTCGGGTGGTGGATCCGCTGGGGCGCCCCTTGGATGGCAAGGGGCCGATCGTGACGGATCGCTACCGTCCCATCGAGCGCATCGCCCCTGGGGTCACCAAACGCCAGGACGTGGACACCCCGGTGCAGACTGGCATTAAGGCCATCGACGCCATGATCCCCATCGGGCGCGGCCAGCGGGAATTGATCATCGGTGACCGCCAGACTGGGAAGACAGCCATCGCGATCGACACCATCATCAACCAAAAAGGCAAGGGGATGGTCTGCATCTACGTGGCCATCGGCCAGAAGCGCGCCCAGGTGGCCCGCCTGGTGGCCACTTTAGAGCGCTACGGGGCGATGGATTACACCATCGTGGTGGCTGCCACCGCCTCCGATCCCGCCGCCCTGCAGTATATCGCTCCGTATGCGGGCTGCGCGATGGGGGAGGAGGTGATGGAGAACGGTGTGATCGTAGACGGGCAGCTGGTCAATGACGCCTTGATCGTCTACGACGACCTCACCAAGCATGCCTGGGCCTACCGTCAGGTCTCGCTCCTCCTCCGGCGCCCACCCGGCCGGGAGGCCTACCCCGGCGACATCTTCTATCTCCACTCCCGGCTCCTGGAGCGCGCCGCGCGGCTGGCGAACAAATACATCATTGTCCCTCGGGATGCCCCTGAGGACACCCGGGAGGGGATCGACGGGAAGGTTTACACCGGCCCCCTCGGGTATAAGGAGGCCCAGAAGGCCCTGGAGGCCCGTCCGGATAAAGACAACCTGAAAATCCTGAAGGTGAAAGGGTCGGGTGGGAGCCTCACGGCGCTGCCTATCGTGGAGACCCAGCTGGGGGATGTCTCCGCCTACATCCCGACCAACGTGATCTCCATTACCGACGGCCAGATCTACCTCGAGACGGACCTGTTCAACGCGGGCATCCGCCCAGCGATCAACGTGGGGATCTCGGTCTCACGGGTAGGCGGTGCCGCCCAGACGAAGGCTATGAAACAGGTGGCTGGGCGCCTGCGCCTGGAGATGGCCCAGTTCCGGGAGCTGGCCGCCTTCGTGCAGTTTGGGTCGGATCTTGACAAGACCACGCTGGCGATCATCGAGCGGGGCAAGCGGCTGACCGAGATCCTGAAACAGCCCCAGTATGAGCCGATGCCATTAGAGGAGCAGGTGATGGTCATCTTCGCCGGGACGAACGGATACCTCGATTCGATCCCGGTGGAGAAGGTGCGCCAGTGGGAGAAGGAGTTCCTACGTTTCATGGCCACGAACTATCCGGAGGTCGGCCGCGACATCGCCGAGCGGAAGGAGATCACGAAAGAGACCGAGGAGAGGCTGCGGCGGGCCATCGAGGAGTTCAACCGCGGCTGGCTGGCCGGATGATGGGGGTCGGTGGTCCGGTATTGGGAGGAGATCCAGCATCCCCATCAGGAGGTTGAGGGCGTGCCGACCCTGCGGGAATTGCGGCGTCGGATTCGAACGGTTCGAAGCATCGCGCAGATCACGCGGGCGATGGAAGCGGTCTCGGCCTCCAAAATGCGGCGGGCCCAAGAGATCACGCTGGCTTCCCGCCCTTACGCCCAAAAGGCCTGGGAGGTCCTGGTCCACCTCGCTCACCAGGCGGAGGCTAGCGCCCTGCTGCATCCCCTGCTGGAGGTGCGGCCGGTGCGGCGGGTTCTCCTGGTCCTCATCACCGCCGACCGGGGGCTATGTGGCGCCTATAACGACAACATCATCCGCCTGGCGTTCCGGTTCGCGGCGGTCAGCCGCGCCCCGGTGGCCTTCTTAACAGTGGGACGCAAGGGGCGGGACGCAGTGGCCCGGGTGCGGGGGCCTCTGGTGGCTGATTTCTCCCCCATGCCCCGCTGGCCCCGCTTCGTCGACATCCGTCCCATCGCCCGCCTGGCGATGTCAGAGTTCCTGAGCCGGAACGTGGACGAGGTCTATTTGGCCTACACCGATTTCATCAACGTCATGGTCCAACGCCCCCGGGTCCGTCGCTTGCTGCCGCTTCGCCTCACCGACAGCCACGAGCCAGCGGTCCCTGAGGCGGTGGAGCAGCTGGACACGCGGGCGGTGGCCAACAAAACGTTCATCTATGAGCCAGGCCCGGCGGAGCTTCTGGAGGTGATCCTTCCTCGGTTCGTGGAGTTACAAGTGTATCAGGCAGTCCTGGAGAGCTTGGCCAGTGAGCACTCGGCCCGTATGGTGGCCATGCGCAACGCCACCGAGAACGCGGAAGGCCTCATCTATACGCTTACCCTGAGCTACAACAAGGCGCGGCAGCAGTCGATCACCAGTGAGATGCTGGACATCGCAGGCGGTGCGGAGGCCATGCGCCAGGCCGCGCGGGCTCAGATCCGCGCCCGCACCCGTTGAAGATCCGGCGTTGGACACGGCTCCTGGATTCAGACGTCGGAACGATCGCGCGATGAGCGCTTCTCTTTTTCGCCCACATCGACACGATCTTGAGCGATCTATCCTCGCGGAGGGAAGTCGGGATGGCCAAGGGCGCTGTGGGACGCATCGTGCAGATCCTGGGGAACGTGGTGGATGTGGAGTTCCCACCGGAGGAGTTGCCGGACATCTACAATGCGATCGAGGTTCCACGGGATGGCCATCGGTTGGTGTTGGAGGTGCAACAGCACCTGAGCGGCAGCGTGGTCCGCTGCATCGCTATGGACACCACCGATGGGCTCCGCCGGGGCATGACTGCGTACGACACCGGCGCCCCCATCACAGTGCCGGTCGGGGAGGCCACCCTCGGCCGGGTGTTTAACGTGCTGGGGGAGCCAATCGATGACAAGGGGCCCGTGCACGCCCAGGAATACCGGCCGATCCACCAGCCCCCCCCTTCCCTGGAGGAGCAATCCACCCAAATCGAGGTCTTCGAGACCGGACTCAAGGTCATCGACCTCATCGCCCCGTTCATGCGGGGCGGCAAGGTGGCGGTGTTCGGCGGCGCAGGGGTGGGCAAGACCGTGATCATCATGGAGCTCATCCGGAACATCGCCACGGTCCACAAGGGGATCTCGGTCTTCGCCGGGATCGGCGAGCGTACCCGCGAGGGCACCCAGCTGTATCGCGAGATGATCGAGGCGGGGGTGATCGATAAGACCGTGATGGTCTTCGGGCAGATGAACGAGCCCCCGGGGGTGCGCCTGCGGGTGGGCTTGACGGCCCTGACGATGGCTGAGTATTTCCGAGACCAGGGGCGGGATGTCCTCATCTTCATCGATAACATCTTCCGGTTCGTCATGTCCGGCTCGGAGGTCTCGGCCCTCCTGGGGCGTATGCCCTCGGCGGTCGGGTATCAACCCACCCTGGCCTTTGAGATGGGGCAGCTCCAGGAGCGCATCACCTCCACCCGGCGCGGGGCCATCACCTCGATGCAAGCCGTGTATGTGCCGGCGGACGACTACTCGGATCCGGCCCCGGTGGCCACGTTCGCCCACCTGGACGCCACCATCGCCCTGGAGCGGAGCATCGCGGAGAAGGGCATCTACCCGGCGGTGGACCCTCTGGCCTCCACCAGTCGCATCCTGGATCCCCGCATCGTGGGGGAGGAGCATTACACCGTGGCCCGGGAGGTGCAGCGGGTGCTTCAGCGCTACAAGGACCTCCAGGACATCATCGCCATCCTGGGCATCGACGAGCTGTCGGAGGAGGACAAGCTGATCGTGGCCCGGGCCCGGAAGATCGAGCGCTTCTTCAGCCAGCCGATGTTCGTGGCCGAACAGTTCACCGGCCTGCCCGGACGTTACGTCCCGCTGAAGGAGACGGTGCGTGGGTTCAAGGAGATCCTTGAGGGGAAGCACGACGATTTGCCCGAGGCGGCCTTCTATATGGTCGGCACCATCGACGAGGCGGTGGAGAAGGCGGAGCGGTTGCGCCGCGGGGAGCTGCGGTGAGAGCACCGGTCAGAGGAGAGGCATGGATGAGCCCGATTCGTCTGGAGATCGTGACCCAGGAGCGGGCCCTGTTCAGCGGGGACGTGGATATCGTGGTGGCCCCAGGGGTAGAGGGGGAGCTCGGGATCCTGCCGGGACATGCGCCCTTGCTCACCGCCCTGGGCATTGGGCCGTTGCTGGCCCGGCGGGGGGCAGAGGAGCTCTGGTTTGCGATCCACGGGGGCTTCATGGAGGTGACCCCGGAGCGGGTGATCGTGCTGGCCGACGTGGCGGAACGGGCGGAGGAGATCGATATCGCCCGGGCCGAGGAGGCCCGTCAGCGGGCGGAGAAGATCCTGAGGGAGCGGCCGCCCGGGGTGGATCTCAACATGGCCCTGGCCGCCCTGCGCCGCTCTCGGGTCCGGATGGAGGTGGCCCGCCGCCGTCGGATCCGACGGGAAGGGTCTTCTGGATAGGGGAGCGGCATCGATGCTCACCAAGCGTCTGGGGATCGACCTGGGCACCGCCAACGTGCTGGTCTACGAGGTGGGACGGGGGATCGTCCTCCAGGAGCCCTCGATTGTGGCCATGCCGATCGATGGGGATGAGATCTTGACGGTGGGGGAAGAGGCCCGGGCGATGTATGGCCGCACCCCCGAGATCATCGAGGTGATCCGTCCCCTGCGGGATGGCGTGATCGCCGATTACTACGTGACCGAACGGATGCTCCGGTATTTCATCCATAAGGTGTGCGGTCCCATCCGCCTCTTCCGACCCCACGTGATGATCGCTGTCCCCTATGGGGTGACCAGCGTGGAGAGCCGCGCCGTGCATGAGGCGGCCGTAGCCGCCGGCGCCCATCCCGGGCATGTTTATTTGATCCCGGAACCCTTGGCAGCCGCCCTCGGCGCTGGCCTCCCGGTGGATACACCGACCGGCAACATGATCGTGGACCTGGGGGGCGGGACCACGGAGGCAGCGGTGGTCTCCATGCTGGGGATCGTGACGGCCCACTCCGTGCGGGTCGGGGGGATCCGCATGGACGAGGCGATCATCGGGTATGTGCGCCGGAAGTATAACATGGCCATCGGCGAGCTGACGGCGGAGCAGGTGAAGATCCAGATCGGGACGGCCCTCCCGCTGGATCCGCCACTGACCACGGAGGTCCATGGGAGGGATCTGGTCACTGGCCTGCCGCGCACGATCACCTTGACCTCCGATGAGGTGCTGGAGGCGATCCAGGAGCCCCTCCAGATGGTTGTCGGGGTGGTCCGGGCGGTCCTGGAGCGCACCCCGCCGGAGCTGGCCGCAGATATCATCGATCGAGGAATGGCGCTGGTGGGCGGGGGGGCGATGCTCCGGCGGATCGATGAGTTCCTCACCCAGCAAACAGGGGTCCCCGCCTACGTGGTGGATGCCCCCATGGCCTGTGTGGCCATCGGGGCGGGGAAAGCCCTGGAGCACATCCATCTGTTCCAGCGGACACTGAAGGCGATCTGGTCTTCGTTCTGAGCGGCTGCCCTCCCATATAGGGGGACTGCGGCCCTCTTAGGATCGCCGCCATTGGGATCTCGGGTGCGTTCAAGCCGCTCCCCCTGCGGGGGATGGCCCCAACCCGCGGATGCGCCTCAGCGTTCATCCCCCAGGTAATAGGTCATCTGCTGAAGGTGGATGGCTGGGTCGATGTATTGGACCAAGATCCCGGGCGGGACTTTGAGGTGGATCGGGGCGTAGTTCAGGATGGCGCGGATGCCGGCCTCCACGCAGAGGTCCGCGACCTGCTGGGCCGCGGCGGCCGGGACGGCGATCATTGCGATTTGGATCCGATGCTCCTGCACGAAATTCGGGAGTTCCTGCACATCCCGGATGATGTGGGGCCCGATGGGCCGCCCGATCTTCTCCGGATCGTTGTCGAAGATGGCCACCAGCCGGAACCCCCGCGCGGCGAATCCCTGATACTGAGCCAGCGCGTGCCCCAGGTTCCCCGCTCCGATCAAGATCATATCCCACGTTCGATCCACCTTCAAGATCCGCTTCAGATGCTCGATCAGGTCAGGGATCCGATAGCCGGTCCCCTGTTTCCCGAACGTCCCGAAGTAGGAGAGATCCTTTCGGATCTGCGCAGAGCTGATCCCCAAGCGCTCCCCCAGCTCCTGGGAGGAGGTCACCTCCCGGCCCTCTGCCGCCATCACCTGCAGGGCCCGCAGGTAGATGGGAAGCCGACCGATCACAATGTCCGGAACTTTTTGAATCGGGACCATGGCCAGGCTCCTGCCGGAGTGGGGATCCTTTATAACCCGATATATCACAAGTTTGTGAAAAGGGGAATTTTGATCGACTCGGGTGTGAACGGTGTGGCTGGGGATCCCTTCGCAGGGTGGAAGGGATCGGGACGAAGGGGGGCCGATGGAATGGGATGGGACGTTTTGAGTTCGTCCGACCGCGGGCCGATGCGGGCCTTGCGGGAGAGCCACCGGCTCTCCCAGGATTGGGCCGAGGGCATGGCGCCTGGCGCTGTTATGGAGACGCGCATCCTTCGGCCTTATGCGGAGGGGGCGTCGGGGGTTTCCAGCAGGCGCACCGGATCCCCGCGCCGGATCCAGCCGCTCCGGAGCACACGGGCCAGCATTCCCCGCCGGCCCCGCAGGGCTTCCCGAAGCCCGGGCCGGATCTCGTCCAGCCGGGCGCACGGGGTGCAGGGTTGGGTGATCTCCAGCAGCGCCTCTCCAATCTGAAGGCGATCCCCCGGGCGCAACCGGCTGAGGGGAAGGCCTCGGAGGGTGATGTTCTCCCGCACCATCCCGGGCGCCAGGTTGAGGGTTTCCAGGGTTTCCAGATCCATGAGGAGGATCTGGCGGGAGGAATCCTGGCGGGCGTGGGCATCCCCCTGGATGCCCCAGTGGGCTTCCGCCCAGACCGCCTCCATCGGTTCCATCGGGGCTCGATGGCCGGTGCAGCGGAACAGGGCGACGACGGTCGCGGTCGGGGGTTCCATGGGCATGACCTCCCGACAGGGCAGAAAGGGCATCCTATTCCTTTTCCTTTTCCTTCCCTTCAGGCCCCGGAGAGGGGCTGGGGCAGGCCGCTCGGCCTGCCCCAGGCGTTTTACAGGTTGGCGATGACGGCGTCGGCGAACTCGCTGGTGCGGACCTCGCGGGCGCCTTCCATCAGGCGGGCGAGGTCGTAAGTGACGATCTTCTGTTGGATCGTGCGGGCGAAGGCGGCTTCAATGGCGTCGGCGACCTCGTTCCATCCGATGTAGCGGAACATCATCACCCCCGAGAGCAGCAGCGAGCTCGGGTTCACCTTGTCCAGCCCTGCGTATTTGGGCGCCGATCCATGGGTGGCCTCGAAGACGGCCAGCTGATCCCCGATGTTGGCGCCGGGGGCGACCCCCACCCCACCCACCATCGCCGCGAGGGCCTCCGAGAGATAGTCGCCGTTCAGGTTCGGCGTGGCGATCACGTCGTATTCCTCCGGGCGCAGCAGGGCCTGCTGGAACATGGCGTCGGCGATGCGGTCCTTGATGATGATCTTCCCATCGGCGGGCTTGCCCTCCGCGATCTCCGCCTCCGTGATGGTGACGTCACCGAACTCCTCTTTGGCCACCTCGTAGCCCCAGCGGATGAAGGCGCCCTCAGTGTATTTCATGATGTTGCCCTTGCCGACCAAGGTCACGCTGCGCCGGCCGTTCTCGAGGGCATATTGAATGGCCTTGCGCACCAGCCGCCGGGTGGCCCCCCGGCTGATCGGCTTCAGCCCGATGCCGGTGTCAGGGGGCAGGGTGATCCGAAAGGCCCGCTTCAGATACGCCGCCACTCGTTTGGCCTCCGGGGAGCCGGCCTCCCACTCGATTCCGGCGTAGACGTCCTCGGTGTTCTCGCGGAACACCACCATATCCACCTTGTGGGGTTCCTTCAGCGGGGAGGGGACTCCCGGATACCACTTCACCGGCCGAACACATGCGTAAAGGTCGAGCTTCTGCCGGAGCTGCACGTTGATGCTCCGCCAGCCGTACCCGACCGGCGTGGTGAGGGGCCCCTTGATGGCCACCACAAACTCCCGGATGGCGCGCAGCGTTTCCTCCGGGAGGCGCTCGCCGTAGAGTTCCTCCGCGTCCTCGCCCGCGTAGAGGCGGACCCAGGCGACCCGCCGCTGACCGCCGTAAACTTTCTGCACGGCGGCGTTCCAGACCTTCATCGCCGCCGGCATGATATCCCGCCCCGTCCCATCCCCGACGATGTAGCCGATGATGGGATGATCGGGCACCACCAACCGTCCGTCCCGAAGCTCGATCTTCTTTCCGTCTTCCGGCACACGCACGTGGGTGAACATGGCGCGAACCCCGTTTGGACTGACCGTAAACGATTATAGCGGGGACGCCGGTTTTCGGCATGGGCGGAGATCCGGGGAGGACACCCCCATCTCCGCGAGGGGAGGAGGGAGTGTTGGTCATCCGCGTCGTTGACATGGCCTTTCCACCGAGCCTATAATCATCCCTGCAGCCTGCGCTCCTGGGGGGAACGATGCGGATCCGGAACTATATCGATGGGAAGTGGGTGGAGTCCCGTTCGGAGAACTGGTACGTGGACATCAACCCGGCTACCGAGGAGCCGGTGGCGGAGGTGGTGAAGTCCGACGAACGAGACGTGGAGGCGGCCGTGGAGGCGGCCGCGGCGGCCTTTGAGAAGTGGCGGAAGGTCCCAGCGCCCAAGCGGGCGGAGATCCTTTACCGTGTGGGGCAGCTGCTGGTGGAGCGAAAGGAGGAGTTGGCCCGGCTGCTCACCCAGGAGATGGGGAAGGTGCTCCCCGAGGCCCGCGGCGATGTCCAGGAGGCCATCGACATGGCCTTCTACATCGGCGGGGAAGGGCGGCGGCTCCTGGGCTACACGGCCCCCGTGGAGCTGCCGAACAAATTCGGCATGGCCGTCCGGGACCCGATCGGCGTCGTCGCCTGCATCACGCCGTGGAACTTCCCCATCGCTATCCCCTCCTGGAAGATCTTCCCCGCGCTGGTCGCCGGCAACACCGTGGTCTTCAAGCCCGCGACGGATACCCCTGCGACGGCCGCGGAGTTCGTGCGGGTGTTCGAGGAGGCCGGCCTTCCCCCGGGCGTCCTCAACTTGGTCATCGGGCCCGGGCCCACGGTGGGCAATGCCCTGGTGGAGCACCCGACGGTGAAGGCCGTCTCCTTCACGGGGTCCACGGAGGTCGGCCGCGACCTTTACGCCCGGGCAGCCCGGCACCTCAAGCGGGTCTCCCTGGAGATGGGCGGGAAGAACGCCATCATTGTGATGGAGGACGCGAACTTGGATCTAGCCCTGGAGGCCACATTGTGGGCGGCCTTCGGGACCACTGGGCAGCGTTGCACGGCGTGCTCCCGTTTGATCCTTCACAAGCCCATCCGGGAGCGATTCACGGAGATGTTGGTGGAGCGGGCTCGGCGGCTGCGGCTGGGGAACGGCCTGGAGCCGACCACCGAGGTCGGGCCGCTGATCAATGAGGCGGCGGTGAAGAAGGTTCATTCTTACGTGGAGATCGGGAAGGCCGAAGGGGCCCGGTTGCTGTGCGGTGGCAACCCCGTCAAGGTGAACGGCCGCGGGTTCTTCTACGAGCCGACGATCTTCGATCGTGTGCGGCCCGATATGCGGATCGCCCAAGAGGAGATCTTCGGCCCCGTGCTTTCGATCATCGAAGCCGAAGATCTCGAGGAGGCGATCCGCATCAACAACGCGGTCAACTATGGTCTCTCCAGCAGCATCTTCACGCAGGATGTGAACAAGGCCTTCCGGGCCATCCGAGATATCACCACCGGCATCGTCTACATCAACCACGGCACCACCGGGGCGGAGATCCAGTTCCCCTTCGGTGGCACTCGGGGGACCGGCAACGGCCACCGGGAGGCGGGGCTGACGGCCATTGAGTTCTTCACCGAGTGGAAGGCCGTCTATGTGGACTACAGCGGCCGGCTCCAGCGGGCCCAGATCGACACCACGGCCTTCGGCCAAGTTCCCATGGCGTAATCGACCGCCGGCGCTCCCCTGGCGGGCCGGGGAGTTGTCCCGGCCTTTTATTTGGAAATTCGTGCGTTTCATCGGGGTTGTGCTAGGATTCACATGACGCCGTTGTATTGGGATGATGCCTATCCCATCGCGCTCGCCCTGCGGGCGGCCCATCCGGGGGTGGATCCCTTGGCGGTGGACTGGGAGACGCTGCACCGGTGGGTGATCGCCCTGCCGGATTTCGCCGACGATCCGCGCTTGAAGGACCCGGTGCGGTTGGAGGAGATCCAGCGAGAATGGCTGGAGGAGGTGCTCGCCGATGGATGAGCTGCGCGATCTGAACACCGTCCCCGTCCCCTCGGAGCTTCGCCATAACGTTTTCGTCACCACCATCGACCGCTTCGTGAGCTATCTCTACAACTGGGGGCGTAAGCGTTCGGTCTGGCCGATGATGTTCGGCTTGGCGTGTTGCGCGATCGAGATGATCTGCGCCGCGGCCAGCCGCTTCGACATCGCCCGCTTCGGCTCCGAGCTGATGCGGCCCAGCCCCCGCCAGGCCGACCTCATGATCGTGGCCGGCACGGTCACCAAGAAGATGGTCCCCCAGATCGTCCGCCTTTACAACCAGATGCCGGAGCCGAAGTATGTGATCTCCATGGGGGCGTGCGCCACCGGCGGCGGCCCGTTCAAGGAGGGCTACAACGTGGTCTCCGGCATCGACAAATTCATCCCGGTGGACGTATATGTGCCCGGCTGTCCGCCTCGGCCGGAGGCGCTCCTCCACGGCCTGCTGAAGCTTTACGAGAAGATCGAACGCCAGTCCGTCCGAGCGGTCCCCTGGTATCAGCGCGGGGAAGCTGAGGCCATCCCAGTGCCCATCCTGGGGCCGGATCTCATCGATCCGCGGCGCCTGCCGGAGATCCGGGCCCGCCTGGCCGAGCTGCGGGCCCGGCAGGGGGCCTCCCCCGAAGCGTCTTCGTAAGGGGCCCAGCAGAGCGGCGATCGGGCGCCCGGACTTCCCCGGGAAGAGGGCCGA
Organism: Thermoflexus sp.; assembly: GCA_041641155.1. Taxonomy (GTDB): domain Bacteria; phylum Chloroflexota; class Anaerolineae; order Thermoflexales; family Thermoflexaceae; genus Thermoflexus. The sequence goes on along the minus strand of JBEPYX010000001.1, from coordinate 28,854 downwards.
TCATCGCGTTGAGCCGTTGTCATCTTGGGTGTGGTGGAGGGAGGGGATGAGCACCCCGGCGAAGACCAAACCCGCTCCGCTCGCGGAGCTGAAGGGCGATCTCGCTGTTTTGAAAGAGAAGTTCGGCGATGCGGTCCAGCCTGCCGAATACGAAGGGGTGGTCATCGCCAACGACGTCCTGCTGGAGGCCGCCCGCTTCATCCGAGATGAGCTGGGCTATCGTTACCTTTCCAGCGTGACGGCTGTCGATTACATCCAGGAGGGCTATTTCGAGGTCGTCTACCATGCCTACCGCCTGGAGGGCGGCGGCCCCCTGGTGTTCAAGGCCCGCACCCCACGGGATGTGGCCACGGTCCCCTCGCTGGTCTCGGTATGGCCGGGGGCGGACTTCCAGGAGCGCGAGGCTTGGGATCTGATGGGGATTCGCTTCGCTGGCCATCCCAACCTCAAGCGGATCCTGCTCTGGGAGGGCTTCTACGGGCACCCGTTGCGGAAGGATTGGAAGGAGCCCTACTACGAAGAGGAACATAAGCCCTTCAGCAGCCGCTGGCCCTCGGGCCACCACGTGCGGGCGGAGGACCGCGTCTTCTGGCACGACAACGTCCAGTATCCTCTGGATTGGGACCCCGACCAGGTCGAGGACACCTCGGACGAGCTGCTCTACATCGGGATGGGCCAGTTCGCCCGGGCGGAGACGGGGGAGCAGGTGGAGCTGAAGAGCCTGCGCACCGATCGGCTGGTCGTCAATATGGGCCCCCAGCACCCCAGCACCCACGGGGTGTTCCGCATGGTCGTCACCCTGGATGGGGAGACCATCGTCCGCTTGGAGCCGGTCATGGGCTATCTGCATCGCAACCATGAGAAGATCGGCGAGCGGAATATGTATCTGCAGAACATGCCTTACACCGACCGGCTCGATTACATCTGCTCGATGAGCAACAACCTGGGCTACGCCATCGCCGTGGAGAAGCTGTTGGGGATCAAGCCCCCGGAGCGGGCGGAGTATCTGCGGGTGATCATGGCCGAGTTCACCCGGATCGTGAACCACCTGTGGGCCATCGGCTTCCTCCTCAACGACCTCGGCGCCTTCTTCACCCCCGCCCTCTACGCCATCGAGGAGCGAGAGCTGATCCTGGACCTCTTCGAAGAGGCCTCGGGCTCGCGGATGATGTGCAACTACATGCGCTTCGGCGGCGTGGCCAATGATGTCTCCGACGACTGGATCGCCCGGGCGAAGGAGCTGGTGTACAACCGGCTCCCGCGGGCCATCGAGGAGCTGGATCGCTACCTGACCCACAACGAGCTGATCAAGGCTCGCTGCCAGGGGGTGGGGGTGTTGCCGCCCGACCTGGCGGTGGCTTACAGCACGTCGGGCCCGGTGCTCCGCGCCTCCGGGATCCCCTACGATGTCCGCCGGGCGGAGCCCTACAGCATCTACGACCGCTTCGACTTCGATGTGGCCGTCCGCTACAACGGCGATGTCTACGATCGGTATCTGATCCGTATCGATGAGATGTGGCAATCCCTGCGCATCCTGCGGCAAGCGCTGGACCAGATCCCCCGGGGGGAGATCCAGACGGGCAAGAAGCAGTATATGATCCGCGTCCCCGCGGGCCAGGCCTACGGGCGGGTGGAGAACCCCAAGGGCGAGCTGGGCTTTTACCTCGTCAGCGACGGCAGCCCCAACCCGTATCGCTATCACATCCGCGCGCCGTCCTTCATCAACCTCACCGCCCTCAACGAGATGTGCAAGGGCCACAAGGTGGCCGACGTGGTGGTCATCCTGGGGAGCATCGACATCGTCCTGGGCGAGGTGGACCGTTAACCTGCCCGGAGGAGGCGAGAGGCGATGATCTACGGACTCGGCATCCTGAAAGGCCTCGGTGTCACGCTGAAGCATTTCATCTACTCCTACATCGAGGACGTTCGGTATCTGTTCGAGGGCGGGCGCTACCGGCCGGAACATCTCCCGGCCCGCCAGGGGCCGCGGGCGCGGGGGGTGTTCACGGTGCAATACCCCAAGGAGAAGCTCCCGCTCCCCGAGAACTTCCGCTACATCCCCTTTTTGGTCTACGACACCCAGGAGAATAAGATCAAGTGCACCTCTTGCGGGATCTGCGCCAAGGTCTGCCCGCCCCAGTGCATCTGGATCGTGCGGGGGACGGATCCGAACACCGGGCGCCCGAAGCCGGAGCCGGAAGCCTTTTACATTGATGCCACGATCTGCATGTCCTGCGGCTTCTGCGCCGAGTTCTGCCCCTTCGACGCGATCAAGATGGACCACGATTACGAGCTTTCGTCTTATGAGCGCTATGAGTCGTTGGTTTTCGATCTGCCGCGCCTGCTGAAGCCCGACACTTACCATGCGCAGATCCACCCTTCGGATTGGGCGCGGGAGCTAGCGGAGAAGGAAGCGGAGAAGGCCAAGAAGGGCGCGAAGGCGGCGGCGCACGCCTCCTCGTAAGGGCGGGCGGTGCGGCCAACGGGTGAAGCTTCCGATGGGCGCTCCGGCCGTGGGGGCTAAAAAGATAGAACGGAGGCCTGGATGGTCACTCGGGAGCAAATTCTGGACACGCTGCGCAGGGTGCGGGATCCGGAGCTGGGGCGCGACATTGTGTCGTTGGGGATGGTGCGGGATGTGGTGGTGGAAGGGGATCGGGTGTCGCTGACGGTGGTCCTGACCACGCCCGCCTGCCCCCTGACCGATCGCATCGAGGCCGATATCCGCTCGGCCCTCCTCGCCATGCCAGGGGTGCGCGAGGTGGATCTGCGATGGGCCGCTGAGGTGCCCGCCCACGCCCGCCTGCGGACGATCGAGGGGTTGACGGTGAAGAATATCCTCGCGGTGGGCAGCGGGAAGGGCGGGGTGGGCAAGAGCACGGTAGCCGCTAACCTGGCGGTGGCCCTGGCCGGGATGGGGGCCGTGGTCGGGCTGATGGACGCCGATGTGTATGGGCCGAACATCCCGGAGATGCTGGGGGTGAAACGGATCCCGGCCCCGCGGGACAATAAGATCATCCCAGCGGTGGCCTATGGGGTGCGGGTGATGTCGCTGGGGTTCCTGTTGCCGCCCGATCAGCCGGTGATCTGGCGGGGGCCGATGCTGCACAGCGCGGTGCGCCAGTTCCTGAACGATGTGGATTGGGGGCTTCTGGATTACTTGGTGGTTGACCTGCCGCCGGGGACGGGGGATGTGGCCATCTCCCTGGCCCAGCTGGTGCCGGTGACGGGGGCGGTGGTGGTGACCACGCCTCAGGCGGTCGCGCTGAGCGATGTGGGGCGGTCGGTTCGGATGTTCGAGCGGTTGGAGGTGCCGGTGCTGGGGGTGGTGGAGAACATGAGCGGATTCGTCTGCCCCCATTGCGGGCACGTGACGGAGATCTTCGGGCGGGACGGTGGACAGCAGCTCGCGGAGCGGATGGGGGTTCCCTTCCTGGGTCGCATCCCCTTGGATCCCCGGGTGCGGGAAGGGGGGGACGCGGGGCGGCCGGTGGTGATCGCCCACCCCGAGAGCCCGGCGGCTCAGGCCCTGCGGGACATCGCCCGGCAGATCGCGGCCCGCGTCAGCGTCCTCAACCTCGGCGAGCCCACCCCCCAGGCGCCCCGCTCTTAAGCATCTTCCCTCTCCCCTCCTCATTCATATCGCAGGGCGACGATGGGATCCAGGCGGGCGGCCCGCCAGGCCGGGTAGAGGCCGAAGAAGAGGCCGATGGCGGAGCTGATCCCCACCGCCAGCAGAACCGCCCCGGGCGTCACGATGGCCTGGAACGCCCCTCCGGCCAGGGCGGAGATCAGCTGCGCCGTGGCAATCCCCAACCCCACCCCCAGGGCCCCTCCCGTGAGCGAAAGCAGCGTCGTCTCGATCAGGAACTGGAGCATGATATCCCGCCGCCGCGCCCCCACGGCCTTCCGGAGGCCGATCTCCCGGGTGCGCTCCCGCACCGAAACCAGGGTGATGTTCATGATCCCGATCCCCCCGACCAGCAGGGAGATCCCCGCGATGACCGTGAGGAAGGCGGTGAGGATCGCCGTCAGGTTGCCGAACAGGTTGAGGATCTCCTCCTGGGACACCACCGTGAAGTCCTCATCCTCCCGGAATCGGATCCCATGGCGCTCCCGCAGGATGGCCGCAGCCTGCGCCTGGGCGGCCCGGATCCGCTCATGGGAGCGCGCTACCAGCACGATGGCGCTGAGGCCTGGCTCTCCCCCGCGCCCTCGCACGCTGTAGAGATACTGGTGCATGGTGCTTAAGGGGATCAGGATCACTTCGTCCTCGTTGCCGAACGAGGTCCCCCCCTTGCGCGCCAGGACGCCGACCACCCGGAAGGGGACCTCCCGGATGCGGATGAGCTGTCCGATCGGGTCCTGCTCGCCGAAGAGGGTCCGGGCGGTCTCCGCCCCCAGGAGCGCCACCCGGGCGCGGGTCCGTTCATCCTCCGGCTCGATGAATCGCCCCCGATCCACCCGCCAGTTCCGAGCGACCTGGTATTCCGGGGTCACCCCGCGCACCGTGGCGGTGGCCCGTTCCTTCCCGGATGTCACAGGGAACGTCTGGGCCGCCACCGGGGCGACCATAGCGATATCGGGGGCGCGGGTAGGATCCTGCAGCGCCTGCGCGTCCCCCAGGGTCAGGGCCGGGCGCAGCAGGCCGGATTGCTGGGCGGCGGCGCGGGTGAGCCCGCTCTGGGAGAACCCTCCGGGGAACACGAAAAGGACGTTCGGCCCGATGGCCTGGACCTGGCGTTGGATGTAGTCCTGGACGCCCCGGCCGGCGGCCAGCAGGGCGACCACCGCGCCCACCCCGATGAAGATGCCCAGCAGGCTGAGGGCTGTCCGCAGCTTGTTGGCCAGCAGGCTCTGGATGGCCGTGCCCAGGCTCTCCTGAAGCAAAGCGAGCATCCGCGCCTCCTCCGCCTCACTCATACCGTAGGGCGACGATGGGATCCAGCCGGGCGGCCCGCCAGGCCGGGTAGAGGCCGAAGAACAGCCCCACGGCCGCGCTGACCCCCACCGCCAGGGCCACGATGTCCCACCCGATGGCCGCTTGCACCTCGCCCCCGCTGAGGACGCCGATCAGGGAGGCCAGGGCGGCCCCCGCCGCCATCCCGAGGGCCCCGCCCAGCATGGTGATCACCGTGGCCTCGGTGAGGAACTGAATCAGGATGTCCCGCCGCCGGGCACCCACCGCCTTGCGCAGCCCGATCTCCCGCGTCCGCTCGGTCACCGAGACCAGCATGATGTTCATGATCCCGATGCCTCCCACCAGCAGCGAGATGGCGCCCAGCGCCCCCAGGAAGACGGTCAGCACGCTGGAGATCTGCCCAAAGATCGAGACCAGCTCGAACTGGGTCAGGACGGCGAAATCGTCCTCGTCCTGAAAGCGGATCCGATGGCGCTCCCGCAGGCTCTCCGTGATCCTCCGGACCACCTCGTCGGTGTATTCCGCCCGGGCCACCTGAAGCATGATCCCGGTGACCAGCGGCTCGCCGGTGCGCGGATCCCAGGCATCGTAGAGCATCTCTTGAGCCACCGAGAGGGGGATGAAGGCCAGATCGTTGTAGTCCCCGAAGGCGCTGCCGCCCTTATCGGACATCACCCCGATCACCCGGAAGGGGATCCCGTTGATGCGCACCGTCCGCCCGATGGGGTTCGGGGTGTCGGGGAACAGGCGGCGGGCTGGGGTCAGGCCCAGCACGATCACCCGCGACCGGTTCAGGATGTGCCCCTCCTCCAGGAAGGTCCCGTAGAGGGGGCGCCAGTTGCGCGCGGGGGCATAGCCCGGCGTGGTGCCCAGGATGACCGTCACCGCCTCCCGGCCTTCGCTCTCGAGGGGCCCGAACTGTTGGACCACGGGGACCACTGCCGTCGCACGGCCGCGGACTGCCCTCTCGATGGCCCGCACGTCTCGCATCGTGAGGGAGGAGATATCCCGCAGGGCGGCCCCCGGGGGGCCCCCCTCTGCCGCGGCGCGGGGGATCACGAAGATCAGGTTGGTGCCGATGGCGGCGAACTGAGCGTTGATGTAGTGTTGCACGCCCCGCCCGATGGCCACCATGGCGATGACGGCGGCCACGCCGATCAGGATGCCCAGCAACGTCAGGGCGGCCCGCAGCCGATTCGACGACAGGGTCTCAAAGGCCTGACGGATGTTCTCGACCCAGAGCCCGATCCCCACAGCTGGCCTCCGCGTCGTTTCCCCGAAAACGCCGGGGCGTTGCGCGCCCGGCATCTGCGCCGTCTTCCCTGATCGTCCTCAGCGTCCGAAGCGGAAGAAGCGGAACGCCGAGGGCGGCCGGATCTCGCCCAGGGCCACCACATCGCCCTCCCGCAGCCCGTCCAGGACCTCGCTCTCGGTCTCGCCCTGGGCGCCCAAGCGGATCTCCACCTCCTCCACCCGATCGCCGATGATGCGGCTCACGAACGCCCGGCCGGTCTCTCGATCGCGGCGGACGGCGGCGTTGGGCACGAGGAGCACGTTCTCCCGGCGCTCCACCTCGATCTCCACCGTGGCGCTCATGCCCGCCCGCAGGATGGGATCCCGCTCGTCCAGGACCACGCGGACGCGGTAGGTGGCCGCGCCTCCTGACTCGGTCGCGACGGGGGCGATGGACGCGATATGGCCCCGGAAGGTGCGGCCGGGTTGGGCGTCCAGGCGGATCTCCACCGGCATCCCCTCCTGCAGGCGCACCACGTCCACCTCATCCACCGTCAGATCGAGGTGGAGATCGCTCAGGTCCGCCAGGACGATGGCGCCTCCTGGTATCCCTGCGCCGACCACCTGGCCGACCTCGATGTTGAGCGCGATGACGGTGCCGTCGAAGGGGGCCGTCAGGGTGGCCTGCTCCAGCCGCCGCCGCGCCTCCTCCAGCTGCAGGCGGGCCTGCTCCAGCTGCAGGCGCGCCCGTTCGAGCGTCAGTGCGTCCGGTTGCAGCCGGGCCAGGTTGGCTTGGGCCTGGGCCAGCTGCGCTCGGGCCGCCTCCAGCTGTTCGGGCCGGGCGCCGGCCTTCAGCTTCTCATACTGAAGCCGGGCGATCTCCGCCTGGAGCTCCGCCTGGCCCACCCGGGCCTTCGCCAGGTCCACGTCCACCGGCGCCGACAAGGGGGAGCCAGCGGTCTTGTCGCGGGTCAGCTGCGCCTGCCAGATGGCGTTCTTGGCCACTTCGTAGTTCAACCGGGCGATCTCCAGCTCCATGGGATCCGGTCCCTTCTCCAGCGCCTCCAAAGCGGCCTGCGCGCTGCGGACCGCGGCCTGGGCCGCCGCCCGCTCTTCGGGTTTGGGCCCCTGGACGGTCTGGCTGTAGACCACCTGTTGGGTCAGGTAAGCGATCTCCGCCTGACGCACCGCCAGCTCCAGGTCCGTGGTGTCCAGGCGGGCCAGGGGTTGTCCCTTGCGGACCGGATCCCCTTCCCGGACGAAGATCTCGGCGACTGTGCCGGGCGTGGAGAAGTTCAAGGCCGCCTGGGCTCGCGGGCGGATCTTCCCCGCCGCGCTCAGGGTGATCCGGAGGGTCCCCCGTCGGATGGTCGCCGTCTCGGGGAGGGCGGGCGGCTGCGCCCGGGCCCGCTCGAAGAGCGCCCAGGCGCCGGCCAGGATCAGCGCGGCCAACGCGACGGACAGCAGCAGCCTGCGGCTTCGCATCGGTCGTTCACCTCCTGGTGGGTTGGCTTCGGCTCCCTTCCAGCCCCCAAAGGAGCAGCGCGGTCAGCTCGCGGGCGACCCGCTCTGGCGGGAGGGAGGCGAGATCGGGATCCAGCTCCATACCGAAGAGGGTCACCCCGTGGAGGGCGCCCCAGATCGCCCAGAGGACCAAGCCGGGATGCGATCGGCGATTGCGGCGGCGCAGCTCCCGCGCCAGGACCTCTCGCACTTGCTCGAGGAAGGGTTGGACGATCTGTGTGATGAACGCTTGGCGCACTGCCTCATCGGTGCGGATCTCCTGATACAGGGCTTGCATGAGGGGAAGGTGGGCGCGCATCGCCGTCAGGCGTTCCCTCAGGAAGGCCTCCATCCAGCGCCGCGGCTCTGTCGTGGGAAGGGATTGGAGCTGCCGCTGGATCGGCTGGATGGCGAGGGCCTCGAGCAGGGCGAGCAGGAGATGCCGTTTGGTGGGGAAATAGCGGAAGAGGGTGCCCTCGGCCACCCCCGCGGCCTGCGCGATGGCGCGGGTGGTCGCCCCCCGAAATCCGTGGCGGGCGAAGACCTGCGCTGCAGCGTCCAGGATCTGAGCCCGCCGGGCTTCCGCATCCATCCGTGAGGCCATGGCACCTCCATGCGAGTGAGTGCTCACTCAGCATAAAGGGGGAACCGCGGCCCCGTCAACTTTTCGACAACAGGGATCTCCAGGGCCCGCAGCGGCTTCAGGGTCTGGAAGATCCTTTGTCTTTGGTGGTGTCTCCAGCCGGTGGGGCATAGCCGGACGGACTTTTTCTACCCCTTGCTTCATCTTTGTTTCCTCTTGACGCCGGAGGGGATCCAGATTAAGATTCCGCCCCAAATGGGTTCCTCCGCCCGTGAGGAGGCGCGATGCGGGGGATTCTGGCGCTGGAGGATGGGACGGTCTTCATCGGCCGGGCCTTCGGGGCGCGCGCCACCGTGGTCGGCGAGGTGGTGTTCAACACGGCGATGACCGGCTATCAGGAGATCCTGACGGATCCCTCCTATCGGGGCCAGATGGTGGTGATGACATGTCCCCACATCGGCAACGTGGGGGTCAACGATGAGGATGTGGAGAGCGATCGCCCCCAGGTGGCCGCCTTCATCGTCCGCGCCCTGAGCCCGGTGGTCTCCAACTGGCGCGCCCGAGAGACCCTAGACGCCTACCTGGCCCGCCACGGCGTCCCGGGATTGAGCGAGGTGGATACCCGGGCGCTCACCCGGCTGATCCGAACGAAGGGAGCGATGAAAGGGGCCCTCTCCACCGAGGAGGGCGTGGATCCGGAGGCCCTGGTGGAGACGGCCCGCGCCTGGGAGGGCCTGGAGGGCCGGGACATGGTGCGGGCGGTCACCTGCACAATGCCTTACGAGTGGACCGAGGGCTCCGGCCGGTGGCAGCCCCACGGGTTCCGGCCGGACCCCCAGCCGCGCCGTCACGTGGTGGTCTATGACTTCGGGGTCAAGCGCTCCATCCTCCGCCGGCTGGTGGACCGGGGCTGCCGGGTGACGGTGGTGCCGGCCTACACCCCCGCCGAGGAGGTCCTCCGGATGCGGCCCGACGGGATCGTCCTGTCCAACGGGCCGGGGGACCCGGCCGGGCTGCCGGGCATCGTGGCGACCGTGCGGCAATTGCTCGACACAGGCATCCCGATGTTCGGCATCTGCCTGGGGCATCAGTTGATCGCCCAGGCCATCGGCGCCCGTACCTACAAGCTGCCCTTCGGACACCACGGAAGCAACCACCCCGTCCGGGACGAGGCCACCGGCCGGGTGCAGATCACCGCCCAGAACCACAACTACGCGGTGGACCCCGACACGCTGGATCCGCGGCGGGCGGTGATCACCCATGTGAACCTCAACGACGGGACGGTGGAGGGTCTGGCGCTGAGGGATCGCCCGGTGTTCTCGGTGCAATATCACCCCGAGGCCAACCCCGGCCCTCACGATGCGGACCCTCTGTTCGACCGGTGGATCCAGATGGTCAGCGGGGACCCGTGATGGCTTAGCGGGCATTTCCCTCAACCGAAGGGTGTACGGGATGGGGGCCGCCTTCCGCGGCCCCTGTCTTTGATGGAAGCACGCCATCGCATCCGGGGTAGGGGTGGATCTATGCCACGGCGCACGGACATCCGATCCATCCTGGTGATCGGGTCAGGGCCGATCGTCATCGGCCAGGCGGCTGAGTTTGACTATTCAGGCACTCAGGCCCTCAAGGCCTTGCGGCGGGAGGGCTACCGGCTGATCCTGGTCAACTCCAACCCGGCCACGATCATGACCGACCCGGAGCTCGCCGACGCCACCTACATCGAGCCCCTGGTGCCGGAGATCGTCGAGCAGATCATCGCCCGGGAGCGACCGGACGCCCTGCTCCCTACGTTGGGCGGCCAGACCGCTCTGAATCTGGCCATGGCTCTCCACGAGGCCGGGGTGCTGGATCGGTATGGGGTGGAGCTGATCGGCGCCTCCCCGCAGGCGATCCGGATCGCGGAGGATCGCTTGGCGTTTAAAGAGGCGATGGAGCGGGCTGGCCTCGAGGTTCCCCGCAGCGTCCTCGCCCGCTCGGTGGAAGAGGCGGTGGCCTTCGCGGATCAAGTGGGCTACCCCGTGCTGATCCGCCCCTCCTTCACCTTGGGCGGCACGGGGGCGGGCCTCGCGCGCTCCCGCGAGGAGCTGATGGATCGGGTGGATTTCGCCCTGCGCCTTAGCCCCGTCGGCTCCGCCCTCATCGAGGAATCCCTGTTGGGCTGGAAGGAGTTCGAGCTGGAGGTGATGCGCGATCGCCGCGACAACTTCGTGGTGGTCTGCGCCATCGAGAACCTGGACCCCATGGGGATCCATACGGGGGATTCCATCACCATCGCCCCCGCCCAGACGCTGACGGATAAGGAATACCAGCGGATGCGGGATTGGGGCCGCGCGGTGATGAGCGCGGTGGGGGTGGAGACGGGGGGCTCGAACGTCCAATTTGCGGTTCACCCCCGCGACGGCCGCATGCGGGTCATCGAGATGAACCCGCGGGTCTCCCGCTCGTCCGCCCTGGCCTCCAAGGCCACCGGGTTCCCCATCGCCAAGGTGGCCGCGCTGCTGGCGGTGGGTTACACCCTGGACGAGATCCGGAACGAGATCACCCGGCGTACGGTGGCGGCCTTCGAGCCGGCCCTGGACTACGTGGTGGTGAAGATCCCCCGTTGGGCCTTCGAGAAGTTCCCAGGCGCGGATCCCACGTTGGGGCCCCAGATGAAGTCCATCGGGGAGGTGATGGCCATCGGGCGGACCTTCCGGGAGGCCCTGCAGAAGGCGATGCGGGGGCTGGAGGTGGGGGCGAAGGGGTTCGAAGGGTTCCCGCCGGAGCGGCGGCCGGCGGATCTGCGGGCGGCCCTGGCCTCCCCCCACCCCGATCGCCTGCGGGCGGTCCATGACGCCCTGATGGAGGGGATGTCGGTGGAGGAGGTCGCCGCCCTCACCGGCTACGATCCCTGGTTTGTGGCCCAGATGGCGGAGCTGGTGGAGCGGGAGCGGACGCTGCGCCGCTACACCCTCTCCACCGTCCCGGCGGCCCTGCTGCGCCAGGCCAAGCGGGATGGCTTCTCGGACGCCCAGCTGGCCGCCTACTGGGGCTGCACGGAGCTCGAGGTCCGCCGCCGCCGCGAGGCCGCGGGCATCCGCCCCCGCTACGCCCAGGTGGACACGTGCGCGGCGGAGTTCGAGGCCTACACCCCCTATCTTTACAGCACCTATGAGGAGAGCGACGAGGCGCCGCCGACGGATCGCCCCAAGGTGGTGATCCTGGGCAGCGGGCCCAACCGGATCGGGCAGGGGATCGAGTTCGATTACAGCTGTTGCCAGGCGGCCTTCGCCCTGCGCGAGTTGGGGGTCGAGTCCATCATGGTGAACTCCAACCCGGAGACGGTGAGCACGGATTACGACACCTCCGACCGGCTGTATTTCGAGCCGCTCACCTTGGAGGACGTGCTGAACATCGTCGAGCGGGAGCGGCCGCTGGGGGTGATCGTGCAGTTCGGGGGGCAGACAGCCCTCAACCTGACGATGCCGCTCCATCGGGCAGGGGTGCGGATCCTCGGCACCTCCCCCGACGCGATTGATCTGGCGGAGGACCGGGGCCGTTTCAGCGCCCTGCTGCGTGACCTGGACATCCCGCAGCCGGAACACGGGACGGCGGCCTCCGTGGTCGAGGCGCTGGCCGTGGCCGAGCGCATCGGCTATCCCGTCCTGGTCCGGCCCAGCTACGTCCTGGGCGGGCGGGCGATGGCCATCTGCTACGACGCCGAGACCCTGACGGCCTATATGCAAGAGGCCGTCTGGGTCTCGCCGGAGCGCCCGGTGCTGATCGACCGCTTCTTGGAGGACGCCTACGAGGCGGAGGTGGACGCGGTGGCCGATGGGAAGCACGTGGTGATCGGAGGCATCCTCCAGCACATCGAGGAGGCGGGGGTGCACTCGGGGGATTCCGCCTGCGTCCTGCCGCCCTACAAGATCTCTCGCTATCATCTCCAGATCATCGAGGAATACACCGAGCGCATCGCCCTGGCCTTGGAGGTGCGAGGGTTGATCAACATCCAGTTCGCCATCAAGGACGACATCGTCTACGTGCTGGAGGCCAACCCGCGGGCCTCGCGCACCGTCCCCTTCATCAGCAAGGCCACTGGCATCCCCCTGGCCCGGATCGCCACCCGGGTGATCATGGGTCAGAGCCTGGAGGAGATCGGCTTCACCCGTCCCCCCGAGGTGCGGGCGTTCTTCGTGAAGGAGGCGGTGTTGCCCTTCCGGAAGCTGCCGGGCGCGGACGCCGTCCTGGGGCCGGAGATGAAGTCCACTGGCGAGGTGATGGGGTGGGCGGAGCGCTTCGGCCACGCCTTCGCGAAGGCCGAGATGGCGGCGGGGGACGCGCTGCCCTTGGGCGGGACGGTGTTGCTCTCGGTGAACGATTTCGATAAGGGGAACGTGCTCAAGATCGCGCGGGATTTCCACCGCATGGGCTTCCGGCTGATGGCCACGCGGGGCACGGCCGAGGTCCTGCGGCGGGCCGGACTTCCGGTGGAGGTGGTGAACAAGGTCAGCGAGGGGTCGCCGCATGTCGTGGACGCCATCCGGGAGGGGCGGGTGCAGCTGATCCTGAACACGCCGCTGGGCCCGCGGGCCTACACCGACGGCATGCGCATCCGGCAGGCGGCGGTGCGCTATGGGGTGCCGCTGTTGACGACCCTCTCGGCGGCGGCCGCGGCCGTCCAGGCCATCCGGGCGATGCGGGATCGCGGATTCACCGTGAAGAGCCTTCAGGAGTACTACGCGGGGAGGTGAGGGACGCCCGGCCCTGCGTCGCGACTCTCAGCAAAATCCCTCACTAGGCCGGTCATCGGCCTTCCGCTTCCCCGCTTTCCGCCCAGAACCGCTCGAGGTCGGTGAGGGCGCGGTGGGCGTAGGCCCGCGCCCGCTCCCGCTTATCGCGGACCGGGCGGTCGAGCGGCGGGAGCAGGCCGAAGTTGGCCTTCATGGGCTGGAAGTCCTTCGGATCGGCCCGGGCCAGGTAATCGCACAGGGCTCCGATCATCGTGGTGATGGGGAACACCAGGGGCGGCCGGCCTCGGAGCAGCCGGGCGGCGTTGACCCCGGCCACCAGCCCGGTGGCGATGTTCCCGACATAGCCCTCCGCTCCCGTGATCTGTCCAGCGAAAAAGAGGTCGGGGCGTCCCCGGAACTGCATGGTCGGCTCCAGCAGGGCAGGGGCGTTGATATAAGTGTTACGGTGCATCTGGCCGTAGCGCAGGAACTCCGCGTTCTGCAGCCCGGGGATCATCCGGAAAACCCGCCGCTGCTCCGACCATTTCAGGTTCGTCTGGAACCCCACCATGCTATACATCGTCCCCGCCCGGTTGTCCCGCCGCAGTTGGACCACCGCGTAGGGTTGGCGGCCGGTGCGTGGATCGATTAACCCCGTGGGCCGCAGGGGGCCGTAGGCCAGGGCGTCGCGCCCGCGCTTGGCCAGCACCTCGATGGGCAAACACGCCTCGAAGAAGCGCGGGTCCTCCCGCTCGAAATCCCGTAACTCAATCGTCTCGGCGTGGATCAGGGCGTCTACGAAGGCCTCGTATTCCTCTTTCATCATCGGGCAGTTGATGTAATCCCCGTCCGGCTCCTGCCCGCGCCCGTAGCGGGAGCCCTTGAAGCAGATGGACATGTCAATGGAATCAGCGGCCACGATGGGGGAGATCGCGTCGTAAAAGTAAAGATACTCCTGTCCCGTAAGCCGCTGGATGGCCGCGGCGAAGGCGTCGGAGGTCAGGGGGCCCGTGGCGATGATGCACGGGCGGTCCGGGATCTCCGTTACCTCCTCTCGGATGACGGTGATGCGGGGATGGCGCTCGATGTGCTCCGTGACACAGCGGGCGAACAGCTCCCGGTCTACGGCTAGGGCCTTCCCCGCGGGCACCGCCGTGCGGTCGGCGCAGGCCATCAACAGGGAACCCAGCCGCCGCAGCTCCGCCTTCAGGAGCCCGGAGGCGTTCTCCAGCTCATCCGAGCCCAGCGAGTTGGAGCAGATGATCTCCGCCAGCCACTCGGTGGTGTGGGCCGGGGTGAAGCGGTGAGGCCGCATCTCATAGAGCCAGACCCGGACCCCCCGCTGCGCCGCCTGCCACGCTGCCTCCGACCCGGCCAGCCCGCCGCCGACGACGATCAGCTCCGGTGTCATCGTCCGTCCTCCCGGTTCCCGGGACGTGTTTGAGCGAGGGGAAAGATCGGCCTTCTCTATAATTTTCCCGCATGCGCAGGAGGAAGCACGGAGCGCGATCGGCGCCTGAGCCCGGGGAAGCGGATGGAGGGGGATCCACTTCGGGGGATGGGGGTCGTCTCCGAGAGCTTCGATGGGAAGGGAACCCCCGACCGGGTTCAGGGCGGCGCCTCCTCTGATCCCCCTGCGGACGGCTCCGGGATCTCGTGAGGGGCAAAGGCGCGGCCCTCCGCCAGCCACCACACCCCCCGCTCCCGGGCAGCGGCCGCCGCCCGGGGATGGATCTCCGGCCCCGCCACCACCGCCCGCACCTCCGCCTCCGGCAGCGCCTTCCGCAGCGCGGCTGCCCGCGCCGCCGCCCGTTCCACGTCCTCCGGCTGCACCACGGGGGCGACCTCCACCACGGCGTAGGCCTCTCCATCCCCTTCCCGCCGCTGACCCCGGACGATGACGTCGGCCGCCTCCAGCTGATCGCCCTCCTCCGAGGAGATCGCCCCTCGATCCTCGGCGGCCATGATCAAGGCATCCCGTTCTTCCGGCGGGAGGATGTAGGGGTCGCGGACCAGATGGCGGTAGCGGCGGCGGAACTTCTGATACTCCTCTTTCATCCGTTCCCGTCGAAGCCACTCACCGAATTCCATCCGGTCATCTCTCCTGTGAACGCCATGGGGTCCCTTCCTGATGACGATTCTACCGCGGAGATCGCCCAGGGCGAAGAGGTGAGGCGCTCCCTCTCTAAGGGGCTATCCCTGAAAACTCACGCTACAATATCCGAAGGAGCAGACCCATCGAACCCTTGTTGTGGAGGCGCGGATGAATGCCAAATCGTTCGACATCCGGGATCTCTCGCTGGCTGAGCAGGGGATGCGGCGGATCGAGTGGGCGGATCGGGAGATGCCGGTGCTGCGCCGCATCCGGGAGCGCTTCGAGCGCGAGCGTCCCCTGGCGGGGATCCGCATCTCCGCCTGCCTGCATGTGACCACGGAGACTGCGAATTTGGTGCGGACGCTTCAGGCGGGCGGCGCGGAGGTGGCCCTCTGCGCCAGCAACCCCCTGAGCACCCAGGACGACGTGGCCGCCGCCCTGGTGCGCTTCTTCGAGGTCCCTGTGTTCGCCATCAAGGGGGAAGACACCGACACCTACTACCGCCACATCCAGTTGTGTCTCGCCCATCGCCCCCACATCACGATGGATGACGGGGCGGATCTGGTGAGCACCCTGCATAAGGAAAGCCCTGCCTGGATGGCGGAGATCCTGGGGGGGACGGAGGAGACCACCACGGGGGTGATCCGCCTGCGGGCCATGGCCCGCGATGGGGTGCTGGCCTATCCCATCATCGCCGTCAACGATGCGCTGACCAAACACCTCTTCGACAACCGATACGGCACGGGCCAATCCACCATGGACGGGATCCTGCGGGCGACGAACATCCTGCTCGCCGGCCGCGTGGTCGTGGTCGCCGGCTACGGCTGGTGCGGCCGCGGCATCGCGATGCGGGCCCGGGGCATGGGCGCGCAGGTCATCGTGACGGAGGTCGACCCGCTGCGGGCCCTGGAGGCGGTGATGGACGGCTTCCGGGTGCTCCCGATGATCGAGGCTGCGCGTGAAGGGGATCTCTTCATCACCGCCACGGGGAACATCCATATCCTCGACCGGCCGCACTTCGAGGCGATGAAGGATGGGGCGATCTTGGCCAACGCCGGACATTTCAACGTCGAGATCAACATCCCGGCCCTCCAGGAGATGAGCGTGGGGGAGCCGCGGCGGGTGCGGGAGTTCGTGGATGAATACACGCTGAAGGACGGGCGTCGGATCTACCTGCTGGCGGAAGGGCGGTTGGTGAACTTGGCCGCCGCGGAGGGCCACCCGAGCGCGGTGATGGACATGTCCTTCGCCAACCAGGCCCTTTCAGTGGAATACTTGGTCCGCAACGGGCGCGCCCTGGAGCGCCAGGTTTACCCGGTTCCCCGCGAGATCGATGAGGCCGTCGCCCGCCTGAAGCTGGAGACGATGGGGATCCGGATCGATCGCCTCACGCCCGAGCAGGAGCGCTATCTGGCCTCCTGGGAGGAGGGGACTTGATCCGTTCGCGAATGGACTGGAATTTCCCTCCCCTCCGGGAGGGGCGCGCCGGGTGGAAGTGGATCTCAGGCCTGCTCCTCCCGGATCTCCTCCCAGAACGCCGTTGCCGCCTCTAGGAAAGCCTCCGGGCGCTCACGGATGACGTCGTGGCCGGTCTGGGGGAAGATCACCAGTCGGGCGCGGGGCATCCAGCGCGCCATCGAGATGGTTTGCTCGATCGGGGTGATGCGATCGTTCTCCCCGATGAGCAGCAGGGTGGGGACGGCGATCGCCCGCAGGTCGTCGGGCGTGAAGTCGGGGCGGTGGCGGTCCTCCTCCTGCCATCCGCGCAGCAGCGCCTCGGCCCGCTCCGCGGAGCCGTGCCAGCGCATCATCGCCGCCCACCACGCCGGCTCCTCCCGGCGGACCCGCTCGGGATCCCAGAAGGCGTCCCCCCGCGTGCGCAGCCCCCGCACGGTGTAATGGCTGCCGACGAGGACCATCGAGCGCACGCGCTCCCGATGCCGGGTTGCAAGATAGAGGGCTACCGAGGCCCCGCCGCTGAAGGCCAGCACATGCCCGGAGGGGATCCCCATCCGATCCAGCAGCGCGGCCATGTCGTCGGCCATCTCCCGCAGATCCAGCCGGCCGCTCGGGTTCGTGCTGCCGCCGTGCCCCCGCAGGTCCGGCCCGATCAACCGGAAGCGGACAGCTAGCGGCTCCAGGACCCGCCCCCAGGTGGCCCGGAAGGTGCTGCAGGCGTTGTGGAGGAGCAAAATCGGCTGGCCGTGGGGGTTCCCTCCTTCCTCCACCGCCAGCGTCAGGCCCTCCTCTAACGTCCACATCCGTCGGACCATTCGAAGGCTGACGGGCCCCTCCATAGGGCTCTCCGGATTGCTCACGTCACGAACACCGGGCGATCCGCCCGTAACAGGTCACGCACGGGCATCAGCTCCCGCGTGAGGATGTGTTCCACCCGCGCGGCCTCCTCAAACCATGACCAGGGTGGATATGGACCCAGAAGGTCGCCCGGCGGAGATCGTTGATGGACCCGCGGTCGGCTGCTGCCGGCTCGCAAAGCCGGGTCACTTGATCTGGAACTACGTTCCCCGTGACGCTCGCGTAGCCGGCCCTACCGATGGCCAGCACCGGGAAGCAAAGCCGCTCGATCCTCGAATAGACTAGGAGATCCTGTCCCATCCGGTGGATCAGCCGGTTGCGGAAGAGCCCCTCCGGGGAGGGCCGCATGTCATACGGGACGACCATCCGCAGCGTGTTCACGCCCGCTGCTTGGGCCACCTGAGAGAGGCGTACAGTCTCCTCAAAGTTGTTGGTCCCGGTCCTCGCGATCACCGAAACCTGGCTCCGAGCGACCTCGACGGCGAGGCGGTAGAGCCCGGCCGGCTCCTCACAAGTGAGGACGCTAAGCTCCCATGTGGTACCGGTTGATCGCTAGGCCACAGGATCCGGCGGCGATCTGCTGCTCGATCAGCCTGGCAAATCCCCCCAGTCCACCGCCCCGTTTCGGAACGGGGTGACCAGGGGAACCAGCGAGCCGCGCAGGTGCTTCGCCGTTTTCATGACGCTCCCCCTCCGTCCTCGGGTGCCAAGCGTCGGTAGGCGCCCTGGAAGTAGAGCAGGGGAGATCCCTCCCGTAGGATCCCCGCGTCCTCCACCAGGCCCAGGTAGATGGTGTGATCGCCCCCCCAGTACGCGCTGGCCACGGTGCAGTCCAAGTAGGCGAGGGCGGCCTCCAGGATGGGCGCGCCCGTCACCGCCGTCCGGTAGGAGAGCCCTTCGAATCGGTCGGCGACGGGGATCCGCCCGGCGAACCGCTCGGAGAGCTCCGCCTGGTCCTCGGCCAGGAAGTTCACCGCGAAACAGCGCCCCTTCCGAAGCAGGGCCTCGCTCCGGCTGTCGTTCTGGATGCAGACCAGGACCAGGGGCGGGTTCATGGACACACTGGTGAAGGCGGTGGCCGTGAGGCCGTGGAGCTGATCGTCCGCCCGCATCGTCACCACGGTCACCGTGCTCGCCCACCGCCGCATCACCTGGCGCAGCTGCTCGGGTGAGACGGGCATCGGAAAGCACCTCCGCCGAAGGGGGTTCAGGGATGCGGTGAGCGGCCAGCCCTTGCCGCACGATCCGCCCTGTCTCGATCTTCGAGGGGTCTCTGCGATCAACCGCCCGTAGTCCAGGGCGGCGATCCTGTTCGCCAGCCCCATCACGAAGTTCACGTCGTGCTCCACCAAGGGCGCCGTCATGCCCTCCCGATGAAGGGGGCGGATCGAATCGGCCCGGCGGGCTTTCCCGAAAAGGGCTCAACCCCGTACGGGTCATCCGGGAGCGGCAGCAAGGGCCCACGCGATCTCCACGATGCGCCGCAGGCCCAGCGGCAGGCTCTCCGCGGGACGATCCACCCACTCCGTCAGCTCCACCCGCTCCGGGATCGCCCATGCCCGATCCCGCCCCGCTGCCTCTCCCCGTCCAACAAAGGCCCTCGCACCTGCTCATCACCGGCGCAAATGGATGCCCCCGATCCTCTAAGCCATCCCTTCGGAGGGTCACGCTCATGCCGCAGCCCCAAGACAAGAATAGCCCGCGCCCGGCAAAAATTCCACAAAGGGGGATATCGCCCCTGCGGTCGGCCGTAGCCCCCTGTTCCCGGATGTCGGAGAACCATTGGGTCAGCGGGTGACCCCTAACACATCCCCTCGATCCAGAGGCTCTGAGCCTGGATCCGCAGCCCTTCAAAGTGGAGGTGGGATCCGCCAAGCTCCGGATAGCGAACGCGGCGGCGATATAATTCCCCTTGAACGGAGGCCGAATCGTGCGCACGCCATATGGAGCGGAGTGCCCATTTTACTTTGAGGATTACTATCGCGGGCGGCAGACGCAGACGTGCCGCCTGATCGAGCGAACGCCCGGCGGAGGGGCGTGGAAGCCCTATCTGTGCGCCACATGCCCAGTCCCCCGCATTGTCCGCGCGAACGCCTGTCCGTATCTGGCCCTGGAGGCCCGCGTCGCGAAGACGTGGCTGGGATTGCGCGAGCAAGTGCGGGTCTACGCCGTCTGCACCCTCCGCCTGGTGGAGGTGCGGCGCCCGGAGGTCGGCTGCGGGGAGTGCCACCTGCATCGCTCCGCCTCCCCCAGCGCTCAAGACGTCCCTCTGTGATCCACGATGGTTCGGGGCATGGCGATGCATCGATGGAAGGTGGTGATCGGGATGCTCGGGTTGGGGCTTTGGGTCGGCATCGGGGTTGGCTTCCTCGCCGGACGGTTCGTCTGGCCGGTGCGCTATGTGGATGTATCCCCGGCTGACCTTCACCCCCAATGGCAGGCGGAGTATGTGCGGATGGTCGCCCTGGCCTACGCCCAGGATCAGGATCTGGCCCTCGCCCGGGCCCGCCTTGCCCTCCTGGGCGATCCCGTCGAAGTGTTGCAACGGCTCCCGGAGCGCTCAGCGGCATCGATGTCCCCCGCTGCCCGCTCCGCGATCGCGGAGCTCCTGCGCGCGCTGCAGCGCCCCACCTCCGAGCCGGCCGGAGGCCGCCCGTGAGCCGGCGCCTCGTGCTCGCTTTCCTCATCGGCTTCCTCCCTGGCCTGGGGGGAGGGTTGTATCTGGCCTGGGAGATCTTCCCCCCGCCTCCGGGTCGGTCCTCCCCGGCCGACCTCGCGGCGCCTTATCAGGATCTTTGGATCGTGCTCGCGGCTGATGCGCACCAGGCGGAGGGGGATCCGATGGCGCTGCGCCGGCGCCTGGAGGCCCTGGCGTTGCCGGATCTGGTAGATCGGGTCGAGGGTCTGGTGGAGCGTGGCCTTCTGGAGAACTGGCCCGAGAGGACGGTCCGCGCCTTGGCCCGGGCGGCCCAGCAGCTGGGGGCGCGATCCCCCGCCCTCGCCGTCGTCCTGGCCACCCCGGTTCCCACGCGGGCGTTGCCGTCGCCGACCGTGCTTCCTACGCCGACGCCTTCCCCCACGATTTCCCCAACGCCCTCGCCATCGCCCACGCCGAGCCCGGTCCCGGAATCCTCCCCGACCCCTTCCCCCACCCCTGGGGAGACCGTGAGCCCGACCCCGACGCCCTCGGCGGCCCAGGTGGTGGAGCAGCGGGCCCAATGTGAACCCACGCCGCTCCTGCGGATTCGGGTCCTCGGCCCGGATGGACGGGAACGATCGGGAGTGCGCTTGTGGGTGAGCGGGCCCCAGGGCACGGAGACCCTGCTGACCGGGTTGAAACCCGGGATGGGGGAGGGGTATGCGGACGTCCGCATGGCGCCCCGGGGGATCTACCGGTTGGGGATCGAAAGCCCGGAGCCGGCGCTGATCGAGCTGGCCGCATCGCCATGCGGGAGCTCAGGCGGGGAAGCCGGCTGGACGGGATGGGAGGTCTGGTTGCGCCTGCCCCGTTGAGTGCCTCCCTCCGTGGAGGTGGGATGCATGGACGTTCGGTCCATCGCGCGTGGATCGGAGGGCGCGATGATCCCTGAGGCACAGCGTTCGGAGCTTCAAGCGCTGCGGTGGGCGCACCGGGCGCTCCAGGCCGCCTCCCCGGAGGAGGCGTTGTGGTGGGCCGCCCGGGCCTATGCCCTCGCCCCCACCGACCCGGCGATCCGGGCGGTGCTCCGACGGATCCGGAAGCGTTGTCCGAACGTCCGAGGACGTCCGCCTGCGCGTCGCCCCCGCTGGGGGATTGCGGTGGGCCTCTTCTATGGGCTGCTGACGGTGATGGCGCTCTTCCTCATCGCCCGGGGGCTCGCGGGATGGGATCTGGGGGCGTTCGAGGAGGGGATCCCCACGGG
Organism: Thermoflexus sp.; assembly: GCA_041641155.1. Taxonomy (GTDB): domain Bacteria; phylum Chloroflexota; class Anaerolineae; order Thermoflexales; family Thermoflexaceae; genus Thermoflexus. The sequence goes on along the minus strand of JBEPYX010000001.1, from coordinate 7,589 downwards.
CATTCCGGTCGCCGGGGCGCCGGAGCAGGCTCCGGATGCCCGCGGGGATCCGGGAGGGCGGAGCCCGGAGCGCTCCACCTCTGCGGTGGCCCGTGAAGCGGTTGCCATGGCCTCGCCATCCGCCTTCCCTTCCTGGGTTCCGACACACCCCTCCCGTCCATCTCCCGCTCCGACGCCGACCATGGGGCGGGCGCAGGATCTGAACCCGCCGGCGACCGCGCCGTCTCGGCCCCGTCCGGCGGCCTCGCCGACCCCGACGGGATGGCCGCTGCGGCCCGGCCGCTGGATCCGGGTGGATCTTAGCGACCAGGAGCTGATCGCCTATGAGGGGGAAACGCCTATCCTGCGGACGAAGGTCTCCACCGGGCGGGCTCGCACGCCCACGGTGGTCGGGACCTTCCGCATCTACCTGAAGCGGCGCACGCAGACGATGACCGGGCCGGGCTATCGCCTGCCGGACGTCCCATATGTGATGTATTTCCACCGGGGCTATGCTTTGCATGGCACCTACTGGCACAACAACTTCGGCCGGCCGATGAGCCACGGTTGCGTGAACCTCCCGACATCCGTCGCCGAGCAGCTTTATCAGTGGGCGGATGTGGGGACGCTGGTGGTGGTGCAACCGTAGCGCGTTTCCATAACCTTACTGCCGGACAGGCGGGGAAAAGCGAAAGGGGGCGGGGCCGCCTTCCGCCCCGCCCCCTTTCTATGTGCGCCTGCACCGTTAATGCCTAATGCCTGCCGGAGGCCCGTTTGACGATCTTCACGCGGCCGGCCAAGGGTCGCTCCTCGCCGGGTTTCCCCTGACCTTTGGGGGCGACCTTCGCCGCCAGCAGGCGATCCCGCTGCTGCGCCTCCTCCACCGAAAGCCCCTCCAGCACCGCCTGGCGGGAGAGGCGGATCTTGCCGTCCTCGTCGATGTGGGTGACCATGACCAGGATCTGATCGCCGACCCGCACCACGTCCTCGATCCGGTTGACCTTCTGGTCGGCGATCTGGGAGATGTGGACCATCCCCACTTCGCCGGGGAGGATCTCCACGAAGGCCCCGAAATCGGTGATGCGGATGACCTTCCCCAGGTAGATCTTGCCCACCTGCGGCTCCTCGGCGTAGGCCTCGATCTTGAGGCGGGCGCTCTCGGCGTCGGCGAGGCTGGTGGCTGCGATGTAGACCGTCCCGTCCTCCCCGATGTCGATCTGCGTGTTCGTCTCCTCTTGGATCTTGCGGATGGTCTTGCCGCCCGGGCCGATGAGGGCGCCGATCTTCTCCAGCGGGATGTGCACGGTGAAGATCCGCGGGGCGTGCGGCTTGAGCTCGGGCCGCGGCGCGGGCAGGACCTCCAGCATCTTCTCCAGGATGTAGAGCCGGGCCTCCCGGGCTTGGTGCAGGGCCTCGGCCAGGACGCGGTCGGGGAGCCCCCTGATCTTCACGTCCATCTGGAGGGCGGTGATCCCGTCGGCCGTCCCGGCCACCTTGAAGTCCATATCGCCCAGATGATCCTCCATCCCCTGGATGTCGGTGAGGATTACGTATTTCTGCCAGGTCTCATCGGCTGTCACCAGGCCCATCGCCACGCCCGAGACCGGCTTGCGGATCGGCACGCCGGCGTCCATCAGGGCCAGGGTGGAGCCGCACACGCTGGCCATGGAGGTCGAGCCGTTCGAGGAGAGGACCTCGCTGACCACCCGGATGGTGTAGGGGAATTCCTCCTCCGGCGGGATCACTGGGAGCAACGCCCGCTCCGCCAGGGCGCCGTGGCCGATCTCCCGCCGGGAGGCGCCCCGCAGCACCCGCACCTCGCCGGTGGAGAAGGGCGGGAAGTTGTAGTGGTGGATGTAACGCTTGGTCTCCTCCGGCGCGAGGGTGTCCAGCTCCTGCCGTTCCGCAAGGGTGGCCAGGGTGGCGACGGAGAGGACCTGGGTGTCGCCCCGGGTGAAGAGGGCCGAGCCGTGGGCCCGGGGGGCCACGTCCACCTCGCACCAGATCGGCCGGATGTCCTTCGGCCCTCGCCCGTCCGGCCGGCGGCCCTCCTCCAGGATGCGACGGCGGACCTCCTCCCGCAGGGCCTCGTGGAAGCTCTCCTTCACCTGGGCCTGCTCATACTCCGAGAGGGCCTGGAGGATCTCCTCTTCCAGCTCGTCCAGGGCCTCGTTCCGCTTGTCCTTGTCGAAGTAGGTGTCCAGGATCTCGGCGATCTGGTGGTTGAGGCGGGCGCGGACGGCCTGGCGGACCTCCTCGGAGATCGTGAAGGAGCGGTAGGAGGCCTTCGGTTTGCCGATGGCTGCCCGCATCTCCTCCTGGAGGGCGATCAGCGGTTGCATCGCCTCGTGGCCCAGGCGGATCGCCTCCACCATCAGGTCCTCGGGGATCTCGTTCGCCCCCGCCTCCACCATGATCACCGCGTCCGCCGTCCCCGCCACCCGCAGGTCCAGCCGGCTGTGCTCCATCTGGCTGACGGTCGGATTGATGACGAGCTGCCCATCAATGTAGCCCACGCGGACCGCGCCGATCGGCCCGAACCAGGGGATATCCGAGATGGTCAGGGCGGCCGAGGCGGCGATGATGGAGGGGATGTCCAGATGGTATTCCGGATCGGCGGATAGGCTGGTCAAGATGATCTGGACGTCGTTGCGGAGATCCTTCGGGAACAGGGGGCGGATGGGGCGATCCACCAGGCGGGCGGTGAGGATGGCGTTCTCCGAGGGCTTCCCCTCCCGGCGTTGGAAGCTGCCGGGGATCCGGCCGGCCGCGTAGAGCCGTTCTTCAAAGTCGACGCTCAGGGGGAAGAAATCGATGCCTTCCCGCGGCTCTTTCGCCATCGTGGCGGTGGCTAGGATCATCGTGTCGCCGACACGAACGATCACCGCCCCGTTGGCCTGCCAGGCAAAATAACCCGTTTCGATGGTGATCTCCTTATCGCCGACGACTGTTTTAAAGATATACTTTTCTCGCCTCACGTTTCGCTCCACTCCCTTCCGGGGAGATATGGGGGACCGATGCAGGGTTCCCCCATGCATCCATCATAACGAAGGTGATTTACGAAGGTCCGTAGATGCTTCCCGCTCCACTGGGATTGGACGCGCGCCGTCTGCCGGGTTGGGCTGCACGGGCCTGGCCCCCTCATCCGTGGGGGCGCCGAGACCGCCGGGGAGCCGTGTGCCGGGGCGACAGGCGGGCAACCCGGTGGGTTCACTTGCGCAGCCCCAGGCGCTCCAGCACCATGCGGTAGCGCTGGGGGTCCACTCGGGCCAGGTATTCCAGCTGCCGCCGGCGTTTGCTGACCAGCTTCAACAGCCCGACCCGTGAGTGTTCATCGTGCCGATGCTGCTTCAGGTGCTCGGTCAAGCGGTTGATGCGCTCCGTCAAAATCGCGATCTGGACCTCCGGCGACCCGGTGTCGGCTTCGTGGCGCCGGAACATCTCGATAAGCTGCTGTTTCTCCTCTTTTGCAAGGCTCACTGCACCTTCCTCCCGGTGGAGATTCAGGATGGTGGGTCTCAACTCCGGACTTTATATTTTAGCAAGCGTGGAAGCACTTAGCAACTCTTTTTGAAGTATGGATTCCTCCCTCCGGAGACGAGAACGGCCCGCGGGACGAGAGGAAGAGAGGGGATGGCGATTCGCCTCCCCTCAGGAGCCGCCGCGATGAATGGGAGGCGAGGGCCGAGAGTAGGGGGATCCCCCACACCTGTTTTCGCTGAGTTAAAATCGAAGATAGATCCAGCGGATTAGGGTCCGTGATCGGGATCAGTTGCGGGCGGCTGGAAGATCTACCCGCCCTTCGGAACTTCGCCGAGGCCCATGGCTTGGGTCTGGAGCTCCAGGAGTTCGCTCTGCCGGAAGTCCTGGATGGGGAGTGGCGCGCCCTGCTCCAGCGCTATCGCCGGGCCCTGGTCGGGTTCGCCGGCCCGATCTCGCTGCATGGCCCCTTTGTGGATCTGTTCAGCGGGAGCGTGGATCCTCGCATCGCCGCCGTGGCGATGGAGCGCTACCGTCAGTCCCTGGAGATCGCGGCCGAGCTGGGGGCGTGGCTGGTGAATTTCCATTTGAACTATAACCCGCTAGTGGATGAGCCCTCCTATCGCCCGCGCTGGCTGGAGCGCCAGGCCGCCTTCTGGTCTGAACTGGCCATCGAAGCCGAGGAGGTGGGGGTGCGGATCGCCTTGGAGAACATGTGGGAGCCGGATCCCTTCCTGCAGGTGGAGGTGATCCAGCGGGTGAATCACATCCATGTCGGAGCCTGTCTGGATATCGGCCATGCCTACCTGTATTCTCGGGTCCCTATCCACGTCTGGATCAACATCCTAGAGCCGGTGTTGATCTACGCTCACCTGCACAACACCACAGGGGTTCAGGACCGGCATCTCCCGCTGAATCAGGGGGTTATCCCCGTGGAGCCGGTCCTCAGCCGGCTGGCGCGATGCTTGAACCGGCCGATGCTGATCCTGGAGATGCCGGGCTTGGCGGAGATCCAGGAGAGCTTTCCGATCCTTCAACGCGTTCTGCAGCGGACGTCATGGCCGCTGTGATCCGGGGAACGCTTCTGGCGGCCTTCGCCCATCCGGATGACGAGTCGTTCGGCCCGGGTGGCACCTTGGCCCTCTACGCGCAACGTGGTTACGCCGTCCACCTGATCTGCGCCACGCGGGGGGAGGCCGGCATCCTCGCGCCGGGGATGGAAGGGGGAGGGGATCTGGGGACGCTGCGGGAGGCGGAGTTGCGTTGTGCCGTCGAGGCCCTCGGGATCCACGGCCTGCACCTCCTGGGTTATCGGGACTCTGGGATGCCAGGTTCCCCTGATCATGATCATCCCCAGGCGTTCATCCGCGCCCCCTTCGAGCAGCTCGTTGGCCAGCTGGTGGCCCTGATCCGCCGGATCCGCCCGCAGGTGGTGCTGACCTTCGATCCTTACGGAGGATATGGGCATCCGGATCATATCTTCATGCATCGGGCGATGAAGGAAGCCTTCCACCGAGCAGGGGATCCGGAGGCGTTCCCGGAGCATCGCGCCCAAGGCTTGTCGCCGCACCGCCCGGCCCGTCTGTATTACACGACGTTCCCACTGGAGCGGTTCCGGCTGGTTCTGGCGGTTTTGCGGATGTGCGGGGTTGACCTCCGTCACTTCGGGCGCAATCGGGACATTGATTTAGAAGCGGCGCTTCGGGCGGCGCCCCCGGTCACCACGCGGATCGACGTCCGGTCGGTGCTGGAGCGGAAGGAGCGGGCTGCCGCCTGCCATCGCAGCCAGGGCGGCGGCTGGGCCGGGCGGCTTCGCCTGCCAGCGTTCGCGCGGCGCATGCTATGGGGGGTGGAAACTTTCCATCGGGCCTTCCCTCCGTTCCAGCCCGGCGAGCCGATCGAGCGGGATCTGTTCCCCCCCGCGTAGACAGGGCATGGATCGAGGGAGCACGGAGGGGCCTTCGGCGGGCGGCGCTCCTCTCGCTTCGCTCGTCGCCAGAGTAGGCAGGTGCCTTGTCTGCATGAGCTTGAATGAAAGGGGAATGTTTGGATGGTTCAGACATCCGAGCATGGAGAACCCACCCTGTGGGTCGTCTTTGAGGGGTCCGCGCCGGACGCCCACCTCCTTCAGATTTTGAGGCGCCGCGGCTTCAGAGTGAACACGATCGCGGTGGGGTCTTTGCTCGCCACCCTGCGGGCTCGGCGATCTCCGGGCGCGGTGAGCGGGCAGGGGCCTGCGTTGGTGATCCTGGATCGCCTGCGGGCCTCCCCTGGGATTGAGCTCTACCAGCGGCTTCAGCGCCGGGTCCGGGCGCCTATCCTCTTGATTGTGGATCGCGAATCGGCGGCCTTATGGGGGCGTCAGGGGGATGGGATCCTCGTGGCCCCTTTCTCCGCGCGACGCCTGTTGCATCGAGTGCGAGCGCTGCTGACCGGGGGCGCTGAGGAAGAGGAGGATCTCATCGAGGTCGGCCCCTTCCGGCTGAACACCGCTCGAAGGGTTCTGCAGCGGGGGGATTCGATTTACTGCCTCACCCCTAAGCAATGCCGTCTGCTGTCCATCCTCATGCGCCGGGCCGGCCATGTGGTCCCCCGGCGTGATCTTATGCGCTGGGTGTGGGGCACAGAGTCCCCCGTCCACAGCCGCACCCTGGATGTGCACATCCACTGGCTTCGCCGCATTCTGGAGGAGGATCCGGCCCATCCCCAGTATCTGGAGACCATCCGCCACGTAGGCTATCGGTTCCGCGTCCCTTGAGCGGGCGGAGCAGAGGAAGGGATCGAGGCGGCGGGGATGGCCAGATAGAAGGTGCTGCCTTGTCCCAGCTGGCTCTCCACCCAGATCCGCCCCCCATGCCATTCCACGATGGATTTGACCAGCGCCAATCCTAGGCCGCTCCCTTTGATATGGGCGGTCTCCTTGCGGCGCACCCGGTAGAACTTCTCGAAGATCCGTGCTTGGTCAGCTGGGGGGATGCCCACCCCCGTATCCCGCACCCAGATCACCACCTCTCCGCCCTGTTCCAGAAGGCCTAGGGTGATGGTCCCGCCTTCCGGGGTGTATTTGATGGCATTGTCCACCAGGTTGACGATTGCCCGACGCAGCCAGGCGGAGTCTCCGTGGACGATCCCCTGGCCCTTCACTTCCATCACCATGCGGAGCCCGCGGGCCATCGCGTGCGGGCGCAGCTCGTGGAAGACATCCCGGAGGAGGTCGCTCATGCGGCAGATCCCGCGCTGGCCGATCCCCTCCTCGATGCGTTTCAGGTCTATCAGGTCCTCAATCAGGCGGGTGATCTGATCGATGCCGCCCATGATCTTCTCGATGTATTCCCGCTGGCGAGAGGTCAGAGGGCCAGCCATCCCCAGCATCGTCACGAACCCCCGCACATAGGTCAATGGGGAGCGCAAGTCATGGGAGATGGCGGCGATGAAGTCCGATTTCAGGCGGTCCAGAGCCTTGAAAGGCGTGATGTCCCGCACGAACAGGAGCCGCCCGATCTCCCGGCCGTCCCCCAGGCGCAGGTCGTAGCGCCCGGCCCAGAACGTCCGGCCGTCCGGCCGGCTGAACTCCCGGCTCTGGATCTGGGCGGGGGGGATCGGCTCGTTCAGGAGTTCCAGCAACTCGGCATCCCGAAGGAGGGCGACCACGGGCTGCCCCAGGGCCTTGGGGGATTCAAGGCCCAGGAAGCGCTCCGCCGCGGGGTTCAAATACAACAGATTGCCCCGGGCGTCCATCATCAGCAGCACGTCCGGGCTGCTCTCCAGGACCGCCCGGAGCCGCTCGCGCTCGGCCATGGCGGCCTCGTAGAGGCGGGCCCGGGCGATGAACACCGCGGCCTGGCTGAGGATGAGGCGCGCGAGCGATTGCTCGGATGCCGACACCCGTTGGGGCTGGGCGAAGGCCAGCCACGCGATCCCCACGGTCTCTTCCCCCAAACGGATCGGGAGGATCCCCAGCGCCCGCCCGCGGCTTTCCTGCCGCAAGATCGGTGGAAGGTTGGATGGTCGGGAGACACGCTCCACCCACAAGGGCTCTGCCCGCTCCCAGCCCAGCGCCCAGCATGCCTGATCCAGCGGATCCGGCTCGCCTTCCCCCGCGGCCGTGAACGCCCGAAGCGCGCCTTCCG